>WGCX01000191.1 GCA_015493575.1 Desulfobacteraceae bacterium
CCTTCTATCAGATATATTACTTCTTCGGCAATATTTTTTGTATGATCGCCTATTCTTTCAAGGTGCCTTGATATAAGGTACATGTTTATTATTTCCTCCACCCTTTCGGGATTGGTCCCGATGTCTTTTTTCATTGCAGCATAGGCATCATTTCTCATTGCATTTACCTCTTCATCCATATTAAGGATTTTGTATGCCATGTCAACATCCATATACACCAGAGCGTCAAGGCTCATTTCAAGCATTTTTGCAGCCTGATCGGCCATTGCTGTATAATCATATCTGAATTTCCTGTGGTCATTGAAAGATGTTTTGAATCTTAATGAAATATTCACCGCATAATCTGCTATTCTTTCAAGGTCATTATTTATTTTTATTACAGCCACGATAAATCTTAAATCCAGGGCGACAGGTTGATATAAGGCCAGTATTTTAAGACATTCTTCCTCAATTTCGATTTCCCTGTCATCAATTTCAAAGTCAGTATCAATAATTTTCTGTGATAGTTTCAAATCTTCTTTCTGTATGGCAAGAATTGCCTTCTGGAACCTGTCTTCAACCATAGCACCAAGGGATAAAATTTCTTTTTTCAGTTTTTCTATCTGCCTTTGCATATGTACTGACATTATGTTCTCCTTTTGTACGTATCGCATTAAAATTTTAATATTTTTTTTATAATAAAGTCTTTGTAAAAAAACGTGTGACTTTCATTTTTTGTTGAGAGGCAGTCTGGGATTCACCAGATCTGCCTCATGGCCGTAAAATCCAAGCCTGCTTCATTCTATCTTGAAAGTATATATTTTATTAGTTAGAATTTTGTAAGTACAATATTAGCATTTTATGAGTTTAAAACCAAAAAAAATATATTGTTTTATTCCCGGGAAGAGTACATATTTTAATGTTTTCATTGAATTTTGCTTTCATCTTGACAAAAGGCATAAAAGCATTTAGTTAAAAAAATAAAACAGGATATCTCAATGATAGAAAAATACAGGCCGAAATGGATCAAACTCGCCGCAGCTTTTTTTTGCATATTTCTCTTTGGCACTTTATGGTATTATTTCATGGAGGATGGCTGGACATTACTTGATGCACTTTACATGGTTGCAATCAGTGTCACAACCGTTGGTTATAGTGTACCCCACAGCCTCTCACCACAGGGACGAATATTCACAATAATTCTGATATTTATGGGATTAGGTGTTGCAGCGGCCTCAATGGCGCATTTCACAAAATTTCTCATTGAGGGGGAACTTAAGGGACTGTTTCGGAGAAAAAAAGTGCAAAATAAAATTAAAAAGATCAGGAAACATTACATCGTTTGTGGGCATGGTAGAACAGGAGCAACAATTTGTCTTAAATTGTTTGAGTTGAATATACCATTTGTTATAATAGACTCCGAGACAGAGCCTCTAAATACCGCAGAACAGCGGGGCTTTCTCGCTGTAAAGGGTAATGCCGGCAGTGATATGACCTTGCTGGCAGCCGGAATTGAACGGGCAGCAGGTCTTGTAATATGCTGTTCAGATGATGGCACAAGCCTGTTGATTGCCCTGGCTGGCCGAGAGCTAAATCCTGATATTTATATAATTTCCTTAGGTTCCTTTCCTACAAATGAAACAAGAATGATAAGGGCAGGAGCCAATACAGTAGTGTACCCCTTGCGTTTGGGAGGCGAGCAAATTGCTCAATTGATTGCTAAACAGTGCGGGACCACTTTTGAGACAGGTAGCCAACTTTACCGGCCTGGTCTTTTCGGCTACGATCTGAGGTTATTCAATCATTTTGATGAAAAAGTTAGTACCATAAGTGAAATTCTAAGTAAATATAAAGCTCTTCAGGCTGTGGGTATAAAAAGAAACAGCGGTGAAATTATAGACGATCCCCCCCTTGATACCGAAGTCCGAAAAGATGATTCAGTTATTTTGCTCGTCCGGGATGATCGGAATATTGATGTAACACAGCCAGAAGAGGGGAAAAAGATTATTTGGTCAGACAAATATTGTGTTGGTGTTAACGCCATTGATGATGATCATAGAAGTCTGGTAATCCTTGTTAATAGATTTAACGAGGCTTTCACCAGCGGATCGGGTAAACTTGAGATTGCAAGTGTTTTTGATAAACTTCTGGAATATACCGTAAACCATTTTCAAAAAGAAGAAAATATTATGAAAAAGTATAATTATCCGGAAATGACTCAGCATATCCAAAAACACCGGGATCTGACAAAGGAAGTGATGGCGTTCAACAAGGGCAAACAGTATGTTTTTCCCGAAAACATTGCTGAATTTCTCAACTCATGGCTCATGAATCACATCATGGAAACCGATAAAAAATTAGGCGCTTTTCTTACCGGGACAGATATTCACTAAAGCGAGCAATGCCCGCAACACATGTGTCTGTCTCAATTTCATGTTTTTTATTACAGAAATTCAGGGGTAAAAAACTTAATATGGAATTTTCCTCCAACATTTTTGTTGTACCTGCTTTTCTAATTTTTCGGCAAACTGCATGCTATAGTGTGCAGCGGTACAGGAGGAATGAATCCTGTAATTATAGTTTTCCGTATTGGAGATAATTATGGACAAGGATAAGTATATACTGACCATGCTGGTTGAAAATGAACCCGGTGTAACCGCGAGAATTGCAGGACTTTTTGCCGGCCGAGGTTATAACATTGAAACGATCTGCGGGGCTCCTACAGCCAATCCAAAAATGTCCAGAATTACCATTACAACAACTGCCAGGCCACTTCAATTGGAACAATGCATGAAACAGATCAAGCGCCTCGTTAATGTCATCAAACTGCGGGACATGACAGGGCAAAAGGCTGTTAAGCGTGAAATGGCAATTATTTGTGTTAAAGTGCTTCCGGAATCCCGGGAAAAAATTGAAAAAATTATTGCAGCCTATGATGGCAGGATCATGGATAGGGGACAGCAGTTTTATATTTTTGAGGTCACAGGAGACGAATACGCCATTGATGATCTGCTTGCCCTGCTTGAGCCGTTTGGTATCAAAAAATTAGCGAGATCCGGAGTTCTGGCCCTTTATAAAGAGTCCTGATTTAAAACATGGGGTTTGTTATGAGGCCTTAGGGAACTTCCAAAAAATAATTTACGCATCCTGTTTGCCCTTTTGCCCGTTTTCTCTGTTGTGATAACAGGAACATAGTTCGACTATGCACCTGTCATCACGCCTTGAAAACGAACAAAAGTACTGCACGATATACGTATATTATTTTCTTCCAGTTCCCTTATTAGTTGTGAGGCAAATCTGGGCAAATCCAGATCTGCCTCATGGTCGTTATATTGTATCCTTGATGGCGGCCTGTGCTGCAGCAAGGCGCGCAATGGGAACCCTGTAGGGTGAGCAGCTCACATAGGTAAGGCCGGTTCTGTGACAGAATTCAACGGATGCAGGATCTCCTCCATGCTCCCCGCAGATGCCAAGCTTAATATCCGGTCTTGTTTTTCTTCCCCTTTCAACAGCTGTTTCAATGAGGCTTCCAACGGCTTCCTGATCAAGTGTTTCAAATGGATCATATGTAAGGATGGTGTTATCGATATAATCATTCATAAATGAACCGATATCGTCCCTGCTGAATCCAAATGTCATCTGGGTTAAATCATTGGTGCCAAAGGAGAAGAACTCTGCATGCTCAGCCATTTTATCAGCCATAAGGGCAGCCCTGGGAATTTCAATCATTGTTCCGAACTGATGTTTAATGGACTCAATATCAAATTTTTTCAATACATCATTGTAAACTTTTTCAGCAATATTTTTTGTAAACAAAAGTTCTTTTTCATTACACGTCACGGGAACCATAATTTCAGGCAGAGGATTTTTTCCTTTTTTAATTAATTCTGCTGCAGCCTCAAATATGGCCTTTACCTGCATTTCTGTAATTTCAGGATATGTAATTCCAAGCCTTACGCCCCTGTGGCCCATCATTGGATTTGATTCCTTAAGGTTTTCACTTCTTTTTATAATATCCTCAATATCAATACCAAGTTCTTCTGCAATCTCCTCCTGGTTTTCCCTTGATCTTGGTACGAATTCATGGAGCGGCGGATCAAGAAGCCTTAAAGTTACAGGCTTGCCGTCCATAACTTCAAGGGTCCCCTGGATTTCTTTTTTAACAAATGGAAAAAGTTCATCAAGGGCTCTTTTCCTTTCATCCTTTGATTTACTTAAAATCATTTTTCTAAGTAAAAACAGGGGCCTGTCTGAATCCGTTCCGTAAAACATATGTTCTGTTCTGAAAAGACCTATTCCTTCAGCTCCGAACTCAAGTGCCTGGGCAGCATCATCCGGAGTATCAGCGTTGGTTCTGACTTTCATTGTTCTGTATTTGTCTGCACACTCCATGAATTTTTTAAATCTCGGATTTTCAGTGGCATCCATCATTTTAAGCAGGCCTTCATATACAAGCCCCCTTGTACCGTTTAATGTTAATTCATCACCCTGTTTAAAAACCCGTGTTCCAGCTGTAAGTGTTTTTTCCTGATAATTTATTTTTAATGCCCCTGCTCCCACAATACAGCATTTTCCCCATCCCCTTGCCACAAGGGCGGCGTGACTTGTCATCCCCCCCCTTGCCGTAAGGATTCCTGCTGCAGCACGCATACCTTCAATATCTTCAGGATTTGTTTCATCCCGAATGAGGAGAACGGATTTTCCCTTTCTTTCCCATTGAACAGCTTCTTCAGATGTAAAAACAATCTGTCCGAAAGCCCCACCAGGACCTGCAGGAAGTCCTTCAGCAATTAGGGTTCCTGTTTTTTCAGCTTCAGGGTCAACAATGGGATGCAGCATTTCGTCCAATTGTTTTGGATTGAGACGGGTAACCATGGTTTTTTCGTCAATCAAACCTTCGGAGAGCATATCCATGGCCATATTAAGTGCAGCCGTACCAGTACGCTTGCCGATCCGGCACTGAAGCATATAAAGTTTGTCCTGCTGGATTGTAAATTCAATATCCTGCATGTCATGATAATGATTTTCAAGCAGATCCCTTATATCTGCAAGCTCTTTATAAATTTCAGGCATTGCTTCCTCAAGGGATGGGAGATGGGCATTCTGATCATTTTTTGTCATATTATTCAAGGGATTCGGAGTGCGTACGCCAGCCACTACGTCTTCTCCCTGGGCATTTGGAAGCCATTCTCCGTAGAATTTATTTTCCCCTGTGGCGGGATTTCTTGAGAAAGCAACTCCTGTTGCAGACTCTTCACCCATATTACCGAAGACCATGCTCTGCACAGTGACCGCAGTACCCCAGTCATCGGGAAGATGTTCAATCCTTCTGTAAGAAACTGCGCGTTTGCCATTCCAGCTTCTAAAAACTGCCCCTATTGAACCAAGTAACTGATCCCTTGGGTTATCCGGAAATTCTGCGCCAAGAACCTCTTTTATTTTTTTTCTGAATTTATTGCACAGTTCTTTCATCTCTTCAGTGCTTATGTCAGTATCAATTTCATAGCCCTGATCATTTTTAAGATCGTTCATTATCATTTCAAGGTGAAGTCTGATTCCCATACCGTCTTTGGGTTCAATTCCTTCGGCTTTTTCCATGACAACATCTGAGTACATCATGATAAGTCTTCGAAAAGCATCATAAACAAACCATTCATTACCGGTTTTTTTAATCAGACCGGGAATTGTATCAGTACACAATCCTACATTAAGAACGGTTTCCATCATTCCGGGCATGGACTGTCTGGAGCCTGATCTGCTGGATATCAGCAGGGGATTATCAGGATCTCCGAATTTCATTCCCATTATTTTTTCAATACCCTGCATTGCTTTGTCCATTTCAGGATACAGAGATTCAGGAAGCTTCCATCCTGCTTTAAAGAAGTCGTTGCAGCATTCAGTGGAGATAGTAAATCCTGCCGGTACAGGAAGCCCAAGCCGTGCCATTTCAGCAAGATTAGCTCCTTTTCCTCCGAGCAGATTCTTTTGACTTGCATCACCATCTGCCCTGCCGTTACCAAAACTAAAGACATAATGTGCCATTTGTTCCCTCAATATTTAATAGTTTAATCAATAAAAAATTATTTCAATCGTGCATGAGCTTTAATTTTCAGTCTTTTTTATATGAAACTCCTTCAAAATTCCTTTAAGAATAAGAGTTTCTTTATTTGTTGTGAGGCCGTTTAAGAGTCACCAGATCGGCCTCATGACCGTTATACAAACTTAAATATAAAATTTTTCACTAAGTCAAGAATTTAATGATTTTATGCTTAATATTTATCATAATGGAATGTTAATGCAGGAAAATGCAGATTGAGCAGCCTTGAAATCATGGGGATAATGTCTAAAGTGTGCAAAGCACACAATTCTTAAAATTTTCTTGGTTTTTATGACAATAATGCATTACTAAGACGCTGCTTTACGTGTTTTCGACCTGTGTTATGAAATTTCTTATCAGACGTTTTCCGATGCCGGTCATAATCGATTCCGGGTGGAATTGAACCCCGAATGTGGGGTGCGCTTTGTGTTGCAGTCCCATTATTTCATTATCATCTGTTCTTGCTGTGATTATGAGGCATTGGGGAAGAGTTTTTTCATCAACTGCAAGGGAATGATATCTCATTGCAGCAAAGGGTTTGTTTATTCCCTTAAAAATATTTTGTCCATGGGCCGTGATCATGGATGTTTTTCCATGCATGATTTTTTTTGCATGGATAATTTTTCCGCCAAAGGTCTGTGCGATTGTCTGGTGTCCAAGGCAGACCCCGAGAATGGGCAGGTTTCCTGAAAAAAATTTTACAGCTTCCATTGATATACCAGCATCTTCCGGTCTTCCCGGTCCAGGTGAAATAACTATTGCATCGGGAGAGAGCTTTTTTAAATCATTTATGCTGATTTTATTATTTCTGAAAACCTTAACCTCTGCTCCTGCCTGCATAATATAGTGCACAAGGTTGAATGTAAATGAATCATAATTATCTATAACTGCTATGAGCATGATCTGACTCCGAATTTTCTATATTTGTCAAAATCTTTGATTTTTAGAGGCAGCCGGGCAAATCCGGATCGGCCTCATGGCCGATTCAGGTTCTGTCTGCTGTTGTTTTTCCTGACATTGCAAGTTTTAAAGCATATTCCACGCTTTTTGCCTTGTTTAAGCATTCTTCAAGTTCTTTTTCAGGTACGGAATCTGCAACTATACCTGCTCCTGCCTGAATAGTCATTTTCCCCTTTTCCATGACAGCGGTTCTAATCGTTATGGCAAGATCCATGTTTCCGGAAAAGGAGATATAACCTGCAGCACCTCCATAGGCACCCCTTGGATTTTTTTCAAGTTCCGCTATGATCTCCATTGCCCGGATTTTGGGAGCACCGGAAAGTGTTCCTGCCGGAAATGTTGCCTTTAGAAGATCCCAGGCATTAAGATCCTGCCTGATATCACAGCTTATGTTGGAAACAAGGTGCATCACATGGGAATATCTTTCCACAAACATCATATCGGTAACCTGGACACTTCCCGGTTCTGCAATTCTGCCAAGATCATTTCTGCCGAGATCCACCAGCATGAGGTGCTCGGCACGTTCTTTTTCGTCTTTTAAAAGTTCATCGGCAAGACTTATATCTTCCTGTTCTGTTTTTCCTCTTTTTCTCGTTCCTGCAATGGGACGCAGGGTTGCAGTTCTGTTTTCAAGGCGCACCATTGTTTCAGGGGAGGAACCTGCAATGGAAATATCCTTAAAATTCATGAAAAACATATATGGAGACGGATTTATATACCTCTGTGCCCTGTACAGCATAACAGGATCTACAGGAGCTGTGCATGAAAACGGCTGGGAATAGACCGCCTGGATAATATCACCCTCTATGATATGATTTTTTATTTTTTTCACACCCTGAACATAGGTTTTGTGATCTGTTTCAGCTTTTAATTCGACATCGGCATCCATTGCTCTCTTGTCCACCGGGGAAGGGCTATGTATTTTATGTATCATTTTATCAAGTTCAGCACTTGCCTTATCAAAAACACGTGAATAATCCGTATTGCCGTCAGTGTAGCATATCCTCACACAGGTCAGTGTCTGTTTGATATTGTCAAAAATAATCATGGAGTCAGGTATTATAAAATGGGCATAGGGTGTCTTTTCAGGAAGAGATACCGGGATTGATTCAAAAAAAGACACCATTTCATAGGTGATATAACCTGTGAGACCGCACCAGAATCTTGGCAGATCCTTTACATGGGCAGGATGGTATTGTTCTGTGATAGTTTCAAGTACTTTTAAAGGATCACCCTTGTGGAGTATTTTTTTATTTTCACTTTTGGAAGAGACCTCAACGTAATCAGAAAAAACTCTGATATGATTTTTTGCAGAAACACCAAGAAAGCTGTACCTTGCCCAGCGTTCTCCTCCTTCAACACTTTCAAGCAGAAATATGGGTTCTTCTCTGCTGTAAAATTTCTTTAGTATGGAAACAGGCGTTTCCATATCAGCAAGAATCTCCGTACATACGGGAATCACATTGCTTTTTGAAGCAAGTTCAATAAATGTTTTTTTGTCCGGAAATCGGTTCAGTATCATAGTTTGTTTCCTGCTTGTTTTAATTTCTGCTTTTAAATAACGGCCATGAGGCCGATCTTGAGACTATTAAACGGCTTCTCAACAAATATAGAAACTCTTTTCTGAAAGGAACTTGACAGGAGTTTCTTATAACCGCCATGAGGCAGATCTGGACTGCGTTCCAGCGCCTCACAACGAACATGGAAAAAGCATTTGTGACTTTGTCAAAAGTATGCTCTTTCTTATAAAAAAAAACAACCATGAAGCGGATATGTATGAGGCTTTTAAAAAATATCGTTTTTGAAATAGCAGAGGTCTCCTTAATTTGTCAAGAAGTATGTTTCTTTTTATAGAAACATACTGTGTGTTGCCATCATGAGACCTGACTGACAGCAATTGTGAATTAAAAAGATCTGCTGTGAAATAATATCCTTAAACTCGATTATCAAGTTTTTTAATTGAAATTTTTTCAAAACGGGGGTCAGGCTTTTCTTATTCGTTGTTATCAAACTATAAATATCTGTTAACCTCAAAAGTTGAGATAATGACAATAAGGAAAGCCTGACCCTCTTAAATCTTTAATGTTCGATAAAAACTTGATAATCGAGTTAAAACGCACAATAATTCATATTGATTTTTTACTTGTTTATAAGTATTGTTCGAAAATATAAAAACCACTGTACAAAGTGGAACAGGATGTTTTTAGAACAACAGATGCATTTGTAACGTCCAAAATGATGGTGGTATGGAAGCTTCCTGAGAAAATCTGTGCTGCCGTCGCATTTTATCAAATTCCTGAAAGTGCCCCGGCTGAATACAGGCAGATTGCAGGATTGACTCAGCTTGCCTATGGTATAGCAGCCATGTCTGGAATAGGAAACTGTGGGGATGCAAATTCTATGGATATTTCTTCAATGTATGTATGTCAGCAGCCAGATTTGAAGAGTTTTCAAAAAAAGATCCGGGACAAGGTCATACAGGAAATATTTGCGACAATTGGTGAAAGAGCAGAATACGTAACTGGCATGGCATCCAACCCTTCTAAAATCGAATCTGACATCTCTGAAGAGTTAAAACAGAAAAAAAATTCACCTGAATCCGTCCCTGTTAACGAGACTGAGAAGACAGGTCTGTTTTCCAGCATCAGAAAATTTTTTGGATGGCCTTGACTCCTGATCGGCCTCATGGTCGTTTGTATGAAACTCCTTCTAAGTATTTTTAATTATAAAAGTTTCATTTTTTGTTGTGAAGCCGTTTAATAGTCTCCAGATCCGCCTCATGGCGGTTATAGAAATGTAAAATTATGGATAATAATAACGATTTTCCCTATGATTTTGATGGTGAAATCTGCAAAACATGCCGTGGGAAATGCTGCAGGGGTTTTGGTGGGTATGTATGGATCAGTATAAATGAGATAAAGACAATTGCAGCTGCATCAAGAATGGATGTTGAATTATTTGCAGGTAAATTTGTACGCAGGGTTGATGGCAGATTTTCGTTGACTGAGAAAATTATAAATGGCGAGCATTTCTGCTGTTTTTTTGACAGGATAGACTGTATATGCACAATCTACCATAACAGGCCTTATCAGTGCAGAACTTTTCCCTTCTGGAAGAAATTTAAGACAAATTTTCAGGAACTTTTACTTGAGTGTCCAGGAGTTTATTTAAAATAATTAATGATTGCAGTACAATGAGAAAAGGTACAAAACGTAATGGATATTACGGAGCCTACCAGGCAGCAGTATATGATTGTGCCGTTATTAAAGAATACCAGGGGAAAGGATTTGGTAAAATTTTAATGGAAAATATTTTATCGGATTTAAAGGCCTGCAATATCATTTTATACGCATCTCCCGGCAGAGAAGGGTTTTATGAAAAGCAGGGTTTTTTGAAAATGAAAACCGGGATGGCATATTTTAGAAATAGTGAGTTGATGAAAGACAGGGGCTTCACAGAATGATATATAAAAGAAAATGCATAAATAAAAAATTTCAGATAGAACTTTGATTTGGCATGAAAAATAAAATTTTATTTAAACTTGAAATTTTAAAATGTTTAATTTATCAATCCCTTAACATTGTTTACTTTAAAAAATTGATATTTTTTACATGGAGTGATTATGGCAGTTATTGAATGGGAAAAGAAAAAAACCGTGGCAGTGGTCAACATGTGTAACGGTGCAAATAAACAGAATCTTGAATTTGTAAAACAGATGAATAAGTGCTTTGATGCTGTACTGGAAGATAAAGAAATATGTTCCATTGTTTTAACATCCACGGATGAAAAGAATTTTTCCCAGGGAATTGATCTTGAATGGCTTGGGCAGAAAATGAATGACCGGGATTTTGATGTTGTAAAATCATTTATGCATGGCATTAACGGGATTTTTAAGAGGATTTTATTATTGCCTGTACCGGTTATTGCAGCCATAAACGGCCATGCCTTTGGAAACGGTGCCATGCTGGCCTGTTCCTGTGATTTCAGATTTATGAAACAAGACAGGGGCTTTTTTTGTTTTCCTGAAGTAAATATCAGCATACCTTTTCTGCCCGGTATGATTGAATTTGTGCGCAAGGCAATCCCGGAATATCAATTTAATGCAATGCTGCTTTCAGGTAAACGTGTTGGCGCAAAGGAACTGGAGGACACACACGTAATCGTTAAAGCATGTGAAAACCAGGAACAGCTTTTAAATGATGCTGTGGAATTTGCAAAAACCTTTACCAAGAAAAGGGGTATTTTCGGTGAACTGAAAAAAAGGATGTATAAGAATATAATAAGAGTAATGGAAACAGAGGACGTGGAGAAAATAGAATCCCTGAACCTTTTTATTGAAGAGTAGTAAAATTGTCCTGACATTATTTCACTGGCATTTTCTGGTATCTGAAATTATTTGAGGCAGCCTGAGAGCCCCCGGATCCGCCCCATGGCAGTTTTTATAAGAAAGAGCTCACTTTTGACAAAATAACTGATGTTCTTTTTATTTTCGTTGGGAGGCGCTGTAACGCTGTTCAGATCGGCCTCATGGCAGTAATAAAGATATAATAAAGCTTATTGCTTATTCCACTGTAGTCAGTCTGTAATCCTTTTTTTCAAGATAATGTCCAAGTATCATGGAACTTAAAATGACAAGTGGAATTGAGACCACAAGTCTTATTACACTGAATTTAATTCCCATGAATGAGGCTTCAAATAATGTCATTGGAACACGGCATATGCCGGAAGCTGCTATATATGTAAAAACAGCACCGAGTTTTGCGCCTTTACTGTGCAGGGAATAAGCAACGGGAAAGGCAACATACAAGCCTCCTACCGTGGTGCCGGCAAAGAGAACCATCCATATATAGGCCATGAATCCGGAACTTTTTCCAAGGTGCTTTTCAACCTTTTCTTTTTTTACCCATACTTCAAATATCCCTATTAAAACAAAAGCGCAGGGAAGAATTTTAAGCATTTCAAGGGAAAAGGAGATAAAATTGTTTCCTATTTTCTGACCCGGAATAAATCCTGTTTTAAACGAGATACCAACAAAGGCACTAAACAGGAATAAACACGACAGATTTATGATCTTTTTGCCGGTTATTTTCATAATAATTCCCCGTAAAAAGCCCCTACAGCCACAGCTACAATAAGTGCAATTAAAAAACTTATGCAGTTTCTCATGATTGTAACCTTTGTACCAAAATAGGTTTTTTCAATGGGGAAAGTGACAAAACCTACCATCATAAGGGTTGTGGAAAAGGCCGCCAGTACCATATATGAAACCCCTTTTTTTAATAAAATTCCACACAGGGGATAGGCGATAAATCCGGGCATAAGTGTTATAGAACCAAACAGGGATGCTATAATAGTACCGGCGGTCTTGTTATTATTGCCGAGAAATTCGACAATCATGCTGTCAGGTATAAGATACAGAATAATTGAAACAAGTATCAGCATAATTGCAAAGGCAGGTAAAATAACAGAAAATTTTTTCCATGATATTTTAAGTGCCTTATAGGTTTTATTGCGGTCCTTGCAAAAAGAGATCAATACAACAGCTAATGTAAACAGATACACATAATACATTTTTTATTTTTCTTTCCACACAGGAGTACGTCTTTCAAGAAATGAACTTACACCTTCTTTTGCATCTTCTGTTGTGCACAGCCTTGCAAAAGCTTCGTTCATGTATTCAAAGGATTTATTGTAATCCATATCTGCTGAGGTATAAAATGCTGTTTTGGCATTTTCCATTGCAACGGGACTTTTCTGCGCCAGGGTTTTTGCCCAGGCCCGGGTTTCTTTTTTTAGATCATCCGTTGGAACCACCCTGTTGACAAGTCCCATATCAAGGGCTTTTTCAGCATTTATCAAATCCCCTGAAAGCAGGAGTTCAAGGGCCCTTTTCCGACCAATACTGCGGCTGACCGGAATAACAGGTCCAACGCAGTTTAATCCCACATTAATTGCAGTCAGTCCCAGCCGCGCATCTTCTGCTGCCACGGCCAGATCCGCACCTGCAACAAGTCCGGCCCCGTTAGCAGCAGCAACGCCGTGGACCTGTGCAATAACAGGTTTTGTCATCCTGCTCATGGTAACGATGGGAGTTTCCATTGTATGTATCCATTCCCGATATTCAGACGGTGTTTTCCCAAAAAAATCACTGATGTCAATACCTGCACAGAACACCCTTCCGGCGCCTTTAAGGATCACAACACGAACGGTTTTGTCTGAATCAAGCTCATTTAATGCGTGGTTTAATTCCACGGCAAGGGGCGTGTTGAATGTATTAAGGTGTTTGGGCCTGTTAAGGGTTATTTCACCAATAAGGTTATCGTCTGTTTCAACAATGATGTTTTCATAATTCATAATCAGATTCCTTTTTTTAAAAAATAGAATTTATAAAATTTTCGATCCTTCTCCTTAGAATAAAACAACAGAAGCATCAACGGCAACGGGTTGTCCTTTATATATTATTAAAGGATTAATATCAATTTCTTTAATTTGAGGGAAATCACATCCAAGCCTGCCAAGTTTTACAAGAATTTCAGCAAAGGCTTTCCTGTCAAGGGGATCAGTTCCGCGAAAACCATCCATGAGTTCTTGATTTTTTAATCTCTTAATGAGCTCAATGGCCTGGAAATGAGTTATGGGGGCAACACCGAATACTGAATCATTGAGAACTTCCGCCATAATTCCACCGAATCCCGCCATAACACATGGACCGAACTGTGGATCACGCATAAGTCCTGCAATAAGTTCCATATCTCCTTTGATCTGCTCCTGAATTAAAATTTTGCCCTTTTGGTCCATGGCGGTTTTAAGCTCGTTGAACACTTGAATAGCTTCATTTTTTGAATTAACACCAATTCTTACAAGACCTGCCTCTGTTTTATGTATTTTACCCTGGACAATACCCTTCATCACCACCTTTGAACCAAGGTTTAGAGCTATTTTTTCTGCATCTTCAGGGGATTCTGCAAAATATTCCTTTACGGTTTTAATATTGTATTCCAAAAGAATTTTTTTTGACAGATTTTCATCTAAAACACCTGAATTTGACTTTAAAATATCAATGGATTCTTTGCTGAGTCCGGTGTTCTCAACGGCCATAAGGCATTCTGCGTCGTGCCTGTTTTTATTTTCTTTTGCGGTCTGTTTTTCATTGGAATTATCATGTGATCGATAATCAAGAACCTTTTTTCTCGTGAAGACCTTGTCCATACACTCCACAGCCCTGGAGATTTCGGAAAAAACAGGAACACTGCATTCAATGGCTTCCGTTTTAAGTTTCTTTACTGCATCATCAGTGCCTATCACCCAGCAGAATACGGGCTTTCCCGCTCTTCCTGCATGACCTGACAAAAATTCCATATCAAGATTTAAGGCAAAACCTCCTGTAAAGGCATGGACAAAAATCGCATCAACTCCCGGATCTTCGCAAACTGCCTTAACTGCAGTACCATAGGCCAGGTCTGCACCGTTTCGTTCCACGGCTGGCCATAGATCAACGGGATTTGAAATGGGCATCCAGTCCGGGAAAACAGACTTGATTTTTTCTTTTGTGGACAGGGATAATTGTGCAAGCTCAATACCGCTTTTATCTATGAAATCTGAAGAAACAATGCCTGCCCCGCCTGTATAAGTTAAAACGGCAACGCGTCCTGCAGCTGAAACATTAAGATCAGGATAAGCGGCAAGACTTCTGCATATATCCATCATTTCGTTGAAATCCATGGCTTCAATCACTCCTGCCTGGGCAAAGGCTCCGGATGCCACGGCACCGTTTACAGCCATGCTTGCCGTGTGACTTAAGGCCGCTGCTGCTCCCCCTGCACTTTTTCCTCCAAGCAGAACCACAACTGGTTTTGTGGAAGTACCGCAGATTTCCATAAATCTGCGGCCGTTGTTGATGGACTCAAGATACAGTCCAATTGCCTTTGTATCGGGATCATTGATCAGGTATTCCAGGATCTCGCACTCATTCACATCCATTTTATTTCCAATGGAGCATACTTTGCTGATTCCCATTATTTTATGTGACATACAATCTATAAGAAAAGCCCCTGAAAGCATGCCGCTCTGGACAATCAAAGAAACATCACCGGGAATTAATTCATCCCATATTACAGGAGTTACAAAGGAAAAAATTTTTTTGTGAACCGCATCCACAAGCCCCATGCAGTTTGGCCCCCAAAGTCTTATTCCGGTCTTTTTTGCATAGGCTTTCAACTCGTCCTGCATTTTTCTTCCTTTATCACCGCTTTCGGCAAACCCCCCTGCTTCTATCATTACTCCCTTTATGCCGCGGTCAGCGCAATCTTTTATTATTGCAGGAACATAGCCTCCGGGAACAAAGATTATGGCAAGATCAACGGGATCAGGCACATCTTTAACTGATTTAAAACATTTTATGCCATCAATTTCCTTGTACCTCGGGTTTACAGGATAAATTCCACCTTTAAATCCCGTTATAAGGTTCTTGAAAATGGCATATCCACCCTTTAATTTATTGGCAGTGGCTCCAATTAGTGCAATTCCCTGAGGATTGAAGAAAAAATCCATAAATATATCCTTTTTTATATTTTTTTATTTCAATTTATATATTCATTAATGCTGCCTTGCCGCCATTAATCCATTTAAGACGGCAACACTTACAAGAATAATGGAACCGCCTGTAAAGAAACACCAGGTTGCAGGGTCACCAAGAAAAACAATCCCTGCAACTGCAGCAAAAACAACTTCACCTGACATGAATACTCCACCTTCCCAGCCCCTGCAATAAAAAAACCCCTGATTCATTAAAAGCTGACCTGCAAGTGAGCTTAAAATAATTCCCATCACCATAAATCCGTCCACCATGGTTAGAGGAAAAACATAGTGCATGCCGAACATGGGTGCCGTTACAAGTGTTCCAATGGTACAAAAATAAAGGTAAATAATAACCGACCCGTTTTTTTTTCTCAAGGTTCTTATCAAAGTCACTGTTAATCCGGCAAAAACAGCTCCCACAACAGCCATGATCTGACCTGTCATGTTACCTGCATCGCCCGGGTGAAAATCAAAAAGAACTGCTGTTCCTGCCATAACAGCCAAAATGCACAACACTTCAAGCCTGCTTAGACGTTCTCCATGGATTAAAAACGAAAAAATCGCTGAAAAAGCCGGAAAAGAATAAAAAATAACAACTGCAGTTGAAACGGGAAGCATACGGATTGCAATGATTACAGATATGAATGCAACAGAACCTGTACATCCCCTGATGATGAGAAGAGGAATATTATCTCCTATAAAGATATTCCTTTTACGTCCAAAGATCATGAGGATTATTACCATCCCCCCGAAAAAACGGTAGAAACCAATGGACCAGGCATTGTATTGAGGGCTGATTAATTTTACAAAAATATCAAGAACGGCAAAGGAAATTGCTGCCGAAATCATAAAAAAAGGTCCTGCAGCGTATGTCTGCCGCGATGCATGACTTTGACTACCTCTGCCCCTTTTAATTATTTTCTTCATTTTTTACGCCTCTGCAGCATTTTTTTCTGAAGTATTTTCCAGGACCTGTTAATTTTATATGAAAGAAATTTTAAATCTTATTATTTCAATAAGTTAAAGAATGGTAGAACCATTCGATTTTTTTAAAATTTAACTTTCAATTTTTGTTGTGATGCAGCGCATCATGGCAGTTATAAGAAAGAGCTCACTTTTCACAGAGTAACTGATGCTCTTTTTATGTTTGTTGTGAGGCAAAGTAGCGTAGTTCAGCTCGGCCTCATGGCCGTTTATAAGAAATAGAACGCAAATCTTTACGGTTATTTCATAATTTGTCAGAATTTTTGATTCTTTGAGACGGGGCTGGGCTTGAATCCAGAACCGCTTCATGGCCATTTTATAAAACAACAATGATCAATGTCATATATTTACTGCAGTGATATTAGTCAAGCTTTAAGGAAGAATCAAAATTATTTATGAAAATATGTTTATTGACTTTTAAGACAATCACTTTTATATGAAAAGACATTGTTATTTGAAGAGATTGCGCAGAAGAGAATATTGATTAGAAACCTAACCTGGACAAGCCAGAACCAAAACGGAACTTGTAATTCTTTTGCCAAAAAAAACACTAAAATAAGAATTAAGAGACTAAAAGGATATATTAATTTGAAAAAGAAAGTTGCATTGCTTGCAGGAGATGGGATAGGTCCGGAAGTTATGAAAGAAGCTGTAAAAGTGCTTGATGCAGCGGGTGAGAAATACGGTTTTAGACTTGAATATAAAAAAGCAGATGTAGGGGGCTGTGCCATTGATAATCATGGCAAAGCCCTTCCTGAATCAACCCTTGAAACATGTGAAAAAAGCGATGCAGTTCTTTTTGGATCAGTGGGAGGTCCAAAGTGGGAAACACTGCCTCCGGAACAGCAGCCTGAAAGGGCGGCTCTTCTGCCCTTAAGGCGGCATTTTGATCTTTACTGCAATTTAAGACCTGCAAGGGTGTTTAAATCCCTTGCCGCAGCATCACCCCTTAAACCGGAAATAATTAAAAACGGGTTTGATATTCTGTGCGTAAGAGAACTTACAGGCGGCATTTATTTTGGGAAGCCAAAGGGCAGAGAAGGGGCAGGCAGGGAAGAAAAAGCTTATGACGCCCTTGTTTATTCCCGCATGGAAATAGAAAGAATTGCAAAAACTGCCTTTGAAACAGCAAGGAAGAGAAGGGGAATTGTAACTTCCGTGGATAAGGCAAATGTTCTTTCTTCCATGGTTTTATGGCGTGAAGTTGTCATTGAAACGTCAAAGCATTATCCTGATGTGAAACTTAATCACATGTATGTTGATAATACAACCATGCAGCTTATCAAAGATCCACATCAGTTTGATGTCCTCTTATGCGGGAACATGTTCGGGGATATAATTTCAGATGAATGCGCAATGATCACAGGATCAATGGGACTGCTTGCTTCTGCAAGCCTTAATGAGAAAAAATTCGGTCTTTTTGAGCCTGCCGGAGGGTCTGCTCCTGATATTGCCGGAAAAGGAATTGCAAACCCCATTGCGCAGATACTTTCAGCTGCCATGATGCTCAGGTACAGCCTTGGACTTGATGCCCCGGCCGATGGGATTGTCGATGCAGTATCCCATGTCCTGGATCTGGGGATTTATACAGCAGATTTAACTTCCAATGAAGCCAAGACAGTTGGAACTGTTGAAATGGGAGATGCCATTGCTTCTTCCATTTCCGATTCCAGAGTATAATTAATAATGGGTATCCCCCCTTTTTTTTGATTGCAAGCTTGCGAAAATTCAACAGAGTCTCCAGACTCGCATATTTTGCATCATCGGATTCTTCTATGATAGATTCTTCTATGATAGATTCTTCTATGATATTGGATGCATCGTGCCACTGGATTTTAAATGCCAACTGAGAGCAACCGCTCCTCCATCTGTTAAAATCATTGTTTCGTCTTTAAGGCATTGTTAATATTTCCAAGTTGTATCAGAAAATGTTTTAAAAAGTTTGTAAATGTTGAAAAATTTCATATTATTACAAGTGGTTACAGAAAATAACTTTTTACGGGTTCATCAAGTATAGATAACGCACAGTTCGCATAAAAGTTGAAAATGAAAGATAGCCAAAATTACATAGGAAAAACCAAACTGGCTTTTCTGGATGCGGATCCGGCCCACACGGATTTTCAATACATTGAAGATCTTGCAACGGCTTACTGGTATTCAGAAGTTTTGTTTGCCGGGCTGGAACTGCAGTTGTTTAAATATATTGAACAGGGATGTTCTGAAATTGATAAACTTGCTTCCAGAGCGTGCTGTAATGAACTTGAGCTCAGACGGCTTCTTAAAGTGATGGTTCGTATGGATCTGATTCATGAAGATAACGGATTTATATTCAATAGCCAGATTGCCCGAAAATTTCTTGTACCCGGGAACCCTGAATATATGGGTGATTTCTTTCTTTATCGGAAATATATGAAGAGTGGTTGGGATACACTCGTTTCCAGGGTGTCAAAAAAAGAGTTCAAAAACTCCGGGCAAATCTCAGAGGATGATGATTATGAGGAGCGCAATTTTCACTATGTACGTTCTACAGATGCGCTTGTACGGCAAAAGGCAGATGAAATTGCCGGGATCCTTTCAAAAGAAACATGGCAAAGTCCTATTCTTGATGTCGGTTGTGGTGCTGGTGCTTTAAGCCGGGCAATCATCAGCAAGAGACCCGATGCCATTGCTACTTTATTTGATTTGCCTGAAGTAATCAGAGCTGCAAAACGGCTTTATCCGGATGAGAAAGAGTGGAAAAATATAGATATTGCCGAAGGCGACTTCCGCTCATTTGAATTTGAAAAAAGAAAAAAGTTTGGTCTGATCATATTAAGTAATTTTTTGCACGCTTATGGTGCGGATGACTCACAGGTGCTCTTGCAAAAGGCAATATCTCTCCTTGAATCTGATGGTCTTTTACTTATCCACGACTATTTTCCTGACCGTAAAGGGCGTTCGCCACAAAAAGGCGCTCTGTACGATCTTGCCATGATGCTGAATACCTATGATGGCTCATGCCAGGATAGTAAAACCATATCAACATGGCTTAAAGATGGTGGTATGGTTTGGGTTCAGATACGTGAACTTTCAACAGACAGTTCCATAATACTGGCATCCGGAAAAGAAGGTGCTCAAAAGGAAAATACTGATATTGGTAAATGGATCGATACTGCCATTGATATTGGATTTAAAGATGCCCGTTATTTGCCGGTTGACAAAATTGTTACCGCATCATGGGTTAGAGCAAAATGTGAAAACGGATGCGCTGGTTTCGGTAAAAATCTGCAATGTCCACCCAACGGTATGACTCATCATGAAACTAAGGAGATGCTGCAATCATATAACCATGCAATTATACTCGAAAATATGCCCCCTGGAAAGCATTTCCACTCTCTTCTTCTACGCCTTGAAAAGGAAGCTTTCCTGGCGGGACATCCTAAAGCGTTTGTATTGGGTGCGGGGCCTTGTCCTGTTTGTGATGAGTGCTCTGAAGACGGTAAATGCCGATTTCCTGAAAAGGCGCGCCCATCAATGGAAGGCTCTGGTATCGATGTTTATGCAACATCGGCAAATGCAGGCATAAACCTTAAACCTGTAAAGGAAAAGGGGCAGTATGTAAAATATATTGGTCTCCTGTTATTGGAATAGTTAAATGAAAATATTATTTGTACAGGTGCCAACATCACATCTGGGTGCAGGTGAGCGGGTTTACCCGCTGGGGCTTTCACGGCTTTCCAGCCTTGTGCCTGAATCTGTTGAAAAAGCGGTGTTGGATATGAATCTTTGCCCGGATCCCTGGCCGGTGCTGAATGATCAGCTTAAAGGGTTCAGACCGGATATTGTTGCCCTTTCATTCAGAAATCTGGATCCTTTGGCAGGGCACCAGACATCTTATATTTCTTCATTAAAAACCGCTGCGGAACTTTCACGTCTGATTTTGCCCGATGCCAGAATCATGGCAGGAGGCCCGGCCTTTACACTTTTTGGCGAACGGTTAATGCAGGAAGTGCCGGAAATTGATTGTGGAATTATTAGTGAGGCTGAACCGGTATTTTTAAAACTGATAGAAAAGTTTTTTGATCCTGGCGCTGTAGCCGGATTAATCTGGAGAAAGAACGGAAAACTTGTCTCCAATCCCATGGGGCCTAAAATATACATGGATGATATACCGCTGATGGATGTCACCTCTTTTCGTCCTGAGGATTATACACAGGGAAACAAGTATGTGGCCGCCATGGGTATAGAGGGAAAAAGAGGTTGCGATCTGAATTGCGGTTATTGTATTTACCCTTGTATTGGCGGTGGAAAAATACGGCTGAGGAGTCCGGTAAAGTTTGTGGATGAAATGGAATGTCTGAGTAAGGATCACGGGATATGTATGTTTCATTTCACGGATTCGGTTGTAAACAGACCGGTTGATCATTTTGTGGCAATCTGTAAGGAAATTACTAAAAGAAATCTTAAAGTTGGATTTACCGGGTTTTTCAGGGAAGATACTCTCGATGCCAGCATCCTGGATATAGCTGTAAAAGCAGGGCTTGCCGCCATTTACTTTTCTGGTGATGCGTTGACAGGACACGGGCTGAAATTTTTAAACAAAAGACTTACCAAAGATGATATTTTAAATGCCGCACGGATGACTGCTGATAATGGTGTGTTGACCATGTGTCATTTCCTCATCAACTTGCCGGAAGAAAATGAAAAGCATTTTGAAGAAGCAAAAGAGATGCTGGATGAGATACTTGAGATTCATCACTCAGCCGGTAATCTCGGTGCGGTAATATTTAACAATGTAAGGCTTTATCCCGGTGCACCTTTAACGAAAAAGCTGATAAAACGCGGGATGCTGAATCCGGATATAGATTTACTGTATCCCATTTATTATAACCCGCCGGAAACATCGCATGTGCTTCATGAACTGGAAGCTCATTGTCATAGTGCAGGGGTGTTTTCAAGGCTGGGTCTTAAAAAGTAAACATTAAATTCCTATTATCCAAGATCTCTCCGGCCAGGGTAAAGGGTGATATAAACATGAAACTATGAAACTATGAAACTATGAAAGTTACAATATTAGAACACCCAAGAATCCAATCAGAAAAACGCTTTAACGATATTGCCAACACACCTTTATGGTCATGCCTCATGGGTGGATATGCCGCAACCGCTGTAGAATCAGCCGGCCACGATGTCAGGTTTATCGATACCACAGTTAACGGCTGGAATTTTGAAACAACATATAATGATCTCATCAAGCATACGCCGGATCTTTTATGCGTTAATGCTGTATATTTATGGGAAAATACAGGCAAACTTTTTGAACTGCTGATACGGTTAAAAGCAAATGGGTTTACAGGCCACATCAACCTGTTCGGTTTTTATTCAACGCTTGCATGGGAGACTTTGCTAGACAAAGTTTCAGCAGTAGATTCCATAGCAGTGGGGGAATGTGAAAATACCCTGGCGGAGCTGGCCTGCAAGCTTGGGAATGAGGGATTCTGCGCCGATATTAAAGGCCTGGCTATTCGCGGGAACAATGGGAATCATCTCTTTAAACCACGAATGCCTGAAAAGAATCCGGACAATTTTGGAATCCCCCAAAGAGCAAAATTTAAGAATATGGCCTCTGAAACAACTGTCAGTATTCTTGCCAGCCGTGGTTGCTACAACCATTGCAGCTTCTGTCTTGTGCCGCCGTTTTATAATGGAGGGCCGCTCTGGCGGGGACGCTCTCCTGAAAATATCATTAATGAAATAAAGCAAATGATTGATCAGGGATACCGCGACTTCTATTTTGCAGACGCCAATTTTATCGGGCCTGGTGAAAAGGGTAAGCGCCGTATCATGGAGTTGATGGATATGATCAAACCGCTCAATATAACTTTCGGTATGGAGACCCGTTCCAATGATCTTGATGAAGAGGTTATGGAAAAACTGGTTTCAGCAGGTTTTACCAGCCTGCTCATAGGTATTGAGAGCGGGTCATCTTCTGTACTGGGGAATCTCCAGAAGGGGGCATCGCTAAATACCAGTGAAAGGGCAATCCAATTGTGCCGGGATTTTAGTGTAGAGCCTGAAGTTGGTTTTCTCATGTTTGTTCCTGACAGTACACTGGAAGATCTTGAACATAACCTGGCATTTCTGGAGAAAAATAATCTTCTCGATAAACTGGAAAGAACAGCCAATCTGTTGAGTCATTGTCAGATTGTTTTGATGGGTACATCCGGTTATACACATTTTCAAAACAAGGGCAGGCTGAAACCGAAAGGTATTTTTGATTTTGAAGGCGATGTTGAATACAGCGATCCCCGGGTAAAATGGATGTCGGAATTGATTGTTCATGCCTGTCTTTATGTGCTCAGGGATACATCCCGTCCTGAGTCACCGATTTTCTGGCAAAAAAACGGTCAGAATCCGATATGCGCTGAAACCAATGATTACTTGGTGAATCTTTTTAAAAAGCTTTTAATGAAAGCAAAAAAAGCAAGCCTGCCATCCCTGACAATTATCAAACAGGAGATTGAACAGGACATCAAAGGGTTTCTCAATTAATCATTTTATTCTCGTAAAAAGGCGGGGGGGTCAACAGAACTCCCACCGAAGAAATATTGTGATTGTAGATATAGTTTTTTACTTTTTATTTAAAAAAACAAAAAAATGTTTGACATGGTGTTTTTAGAAGTGTATAACCCCCGAGTCTTTCTGAGATGGAAGCTTTTTTTCTCAGAAAGGTTTTTTTTTGTTCTTTAGAATTTATTTAAGTTTTTTGATCTTTGAAAATTGGTTAGTGACAGATATGGTTTTTCTTTTTTTTTAATTGAATGGCTGGTAAATTTAAATTTAGTTTAAATTTATTCATGCTTATTAAATTGAAA
>WGCX01000192.1 GCA_015493575.1 Desulfobacteraceae bacterium
CTCCGTCTTGTTGATGGCGTGTTTTTGTCTTTTGCTGTGGTATTTTTTTGGTTCTCTCCTTTTGAGCCGCACATTTCCATCTTCGATATCTGATGACCAGCATCCGTACCTACCATCGGCAATTATTCTTTGGTCGGAAGATGGTCGTATATTCATGCTTAATGGGGGAGATCTCCATAGAAAAGAGATCACCAACGGTGATAATCCACGCTGGTCTCCTGATGGAAGTCGATTTGTTTTTACCCATAACCATGATGTCTGGTTAATGGACAATGCGTTTGCCTTACCTGTTAAGATTGCACATGATGTGATTACGGAATACGGTACCGGCGCGTATTGGACGGAAAAGGGTGATGGAGTCCTTTTTATTCCGAGGAAAAATTCTCGGCAGGTTGTTCAATTAAATCTGAAAACGAGAAAAACAAAGATAATTCATGATGAAATTCGATCTCCTTTTAAGGGCTATCATTTATCACAATGTGCTGAACTCCGTTTTAATGGAAGATATCTGCTTACCTTTACGGCCGATAGCGGACACCGGAGCATGATCGTGGATTTATATGGAAAAAAATACATAACGAACACCTTTATGCGGGCCGGAGACTGTGGGCCGGCTTGGTCGCCTGATGGCACATTTATTCTTATGACACGTCGAATACGAGCGAGCAGAAATCGTCCATTATATATAACCTTCTTCAATAGAGAGAATGGATCTTTGTCGGTTTCTCAATATTTCATTGGTACAAAATGGTGCTATGATGCGGCTATTTCAAATGATGCAAAATATGCGGTCTATGTGTCGTCAGGTAATATTTATATATGTGATATAGAGGAGGTTTTGGCAGGAAAGAAAAAAAGTTATCAGTTGACATCATCAGGAAAGGGCGCTGGCCCGAGTATGTATGTTTTTTCAGAAAAAATACCGGAGCCTTGAGGTGAATCCGTTATGGAAAGCCGGATGAAAGTCGATAGAATACAACGTGTGAACTGGAGGGAAATGTCTTTTTTCTTGCTCTTTTTTACACTGCTTTTTTTATCATATTTCTATTTCTTTTCGCCAATTACGGTTGACATCGTTCTTCATGCCCCACCGCAACGTGATGAATCTCTGCAGAATGACGCTGATTGTCCATATCCTAATCTCATGCAATTGTTTTATGCGCATATCAAAGAGGGCTATAATGAAAAAAAATCTCAACATTTTCGCATAGAGAATGATAAGAAAATATATAAATTTTCGATAGGAAATTATAAAACAATAGACTCTCTTAAGTTTGGACAAAAGATCCGCTTTGATCCCATGATGTATCATGGGACGGTGTTTTTAGAGAAAATAGTAGTGCGACAGATGGGGTACAAGCCATTTATATTGGATTCTGCGAACAGTTTTAATTTTGTTACTGTGAACAATGATATAGATAGTGTCGAGCATGTTCCCGACGGCCTAATCCTTCATTCGTCGGGTTGTGATCCTCAGCTGCAGCTGATCATGCTGCCGCAAATGATTCATATTGATTATTGGTTTCTCTTTAAGGTTGTCTTTTTTGTTTTATTTGGAGGATCAATCTTATATATTTTAATCTCTTTCTACCGTGATGGACACGAGTTCAGCTCTGTTCCATATTTTTTGGCTTTTATCCTTGCCTTGATCTTTTCGACTGCCGCCATCAGTAAAAATGTTATTCATCCGGATGAAGTTGTGCATGTACGGGCAGGTGAATATTATGAGAATCATTGGATGCCCCCCAAGATATGCGATCCGGAGACCAAAAACACCTATAGCGTTTTTGGCATATCAAGGCTTGATAATTTTGAAATTGCCTATTTTGTGTCTGGTAAATTCTCAAAATTATTATCGAATTTCACTATAAATCCATTTCAGCGATTCAGGTTTTTTAACGTCTTCCTTTTTTTTACGTTATTTCTTTTAAGCCTAAAATATGTTGAATTTCGAATTTTATCTCTGCCGCTCATTATTTCACCGCAGATTTGGTATCTTTTTACATGTTTTAACTCAGATGCTTTTTCCTTATTTATCATTATTCTTATCAGCTATCAGGTACTTGCCGAGGGAAGCATGCCCAATGTATACCTGAGGTCTCCTGATA
>WGCX01000193.1 GCA_015493575.1 Desulfobacteraceae bacterium
TAATATACGTATATTGTGCAGTATTTTTGTTCGTTTTCAAGGCGTGATGACAGGTGCATAGTCGAACTATGTGCCTGTTATCACAACAGAGAAAACGGGCAAAAGGGCAAACAGGATGCGTAAATTATTTTTTGGAAGTTCCCTTAATAATCAACAAAATATAAAAGGAGGCAGAACAATGAAATGGATACCTTTTCTTACACCGGTAAAATCTCTTGATTTTAAAGATACGGAAAAATGTGAGAAATGTCTTAATACCCGGCGCCGGTATTTACGGGAAGCTGATTTAGAACACGTAAAAAAGCCCCGGGCATAGTTGTAATTTTGTTTTTTGCATAGTCAAAGAAAACAATTCCTGTTTTTGCAAGCAGGACCCGTTTTCCGGATTTTTTGTTTGAGACCCTGTAAAAAATATCACAGCCGTATTTATTGAATTCACCTGCGCCGATTTCAAATTGAAGTGTGTCTCCATAAAATGCCTGTGATTCATATGATACGGCAAGATCAGAGAGTATCAGGGCTTTTCCATCAATATTGGCTTCTGAAAAACCCATACTTTGCAGAAACTTAAGTCTTGCCTCATGGAGAAGAGAGATAAATGAGTCGTGGCCCACATGATTGCCGTAATTTATATCTGTAATTCTTATTGAAAGTTCAGTCTCAAAGGTAAAATTTTTTATCATGTCAATTTGAACACGGGCCATTTTGTTCCTCTGTAGTTAATTTAAATTATATTTGATCCGGTATTGCGGCCGTTATAAGATAAAAACACCGGTTTTGTCAAAATATTTGATTTCCGGGCAGAATGCTGCTTTGGTTGTCGCCCGGCCTCATGGCGGTTATAAAGGATGTCCCAAATTGAGTCCGTTTTTAAATTCTCTTATTACGCTTGTTTTTATTGTCTGTGGTATATTTGCTGTTTTTATCATGCTTGAATTGCGGGGTGCCCCAAAGGACAGGGCAATTAATGCAAATCTTATAAAACTTCACATAATTTTTATCAGCCAATGTATAAATAAATATCATAGAGGACTTTAATATGAGCGAAAAAAAATTTGATCCCAAAAAACTGCATAAATTGAATAATCCCGAAAGGCTTAAAGATATACCGCCTGGATATATCTGGAATAAACTGAATATGGCAAATCCTGAGACTCTGATTGATATAGGTGCGGGAACGGGTTTTTTCAGTATACCTTTTCTCAGGTATATAAAAATAGGAAAAATATTTGCCTGCGATATATCCGATATTATGATCCAGTGGATGAAGGAGAATATCTGTCAGCAATACCCGAATATCGTCCCGGTTAAAATGGAAGAAAACATAGTCCCGCTTAAAGATGGTATTGCAGATCTATTATACATGATTAATCTGCACCATGAGTTGGAAAAGCCGGAAGAAATGCTTAAGGAGTCTATGCGATTATTAAAGAATAACGGAAAAATATTTATTTCTGACTGGAAAAAAGAAGAGATGCCGGAGGGGCCTCCTTTTCATTTAAGATATTCTCCGGAAAAAGTTCATGCCCAGTTGACAAGTTCAGGTTTTAAAAATATCAGTATTGATAATGAAATGCCCAAACATTTTTTAATTATTGCTGAAAAAATGTGAACGGATTCATCACGACATAACTATCATTCAGGGTTTAATTAAAATTGAAATTTCAGGATCAATTATAGTCCTTAGCACATGATTTGATACCGGTTCTTATATTTATAAGATAAAACTCGTATCAATCCACTTGCGAATGTCTATAATCATTAATTTTGAATGGGATAAATATATGACAAATTTTATTTTTTATACCTTGGATTTTATGCTACAATGTAGTATATAAATTGGAAATGATATAAAATGGAGGGATAAAATGGACACAGCCGTTTTGTTTGAACCCATAACCATGGGCCGTCTTAAATTGAAAAACAGGATCGTAATGGCACCCATGACAAGGAGCCGGTCAGGGGCAGAAAGAATCCCCAATGATCTTATGGCAGAATATTATTTTCAGCGTGCTTCTGCAGGGCTTTTGATTACCGAGGCAACGGTAATTTCAGAGCAGGGAATCGGCTGGATCGATTCACCTGGTATATATACCGATGCAATGGTTGAGGGATGGAAAAAAATTACAGAAAAACTCAAACCTGCTGGTACGCCAATTTTTCTTCAGCTCTGGCACTGCGGCAGGGCATCTCACAGTGATTTCCATGGAGGAAAACTCCCGGTTTCGGCATCTGCGGTAAAACTTAAAGGAGATGCAATCCATACACCCCTTGGGAAAAAAGATTATGAAACACCCCATACCCTTTCCGTGGAAGAAATTAAACAGATCGTCAACGATTACCGAAATGCAGCAATCAACGCCAGAGAAGCCGGTTTTGCTGGCGTTGAGGTGCATGGTGCCAATGGATATCTCATTAACCAGTTTCTGGATTCAAAAACCAATCAGCGTGAGGACCAATACGGTGGAAGCCTTGAGAATCGTTTCCGTCTTTTCAGGGAGGTTATTGAGGCGGTTCTCGAAGTCTGGGCCCCGGACCAGGTCGGCGCCCGTATTGCTCCAAATGGAATTTTCAATGATATGGGAAGCCCGGATTTCAGGGAACTTTACCTTTTTGTTGCAAAGGAATTAAGCAAATTTAACCTTGGCTATCTTCACATCATGGACGGTCTTGCCTTTGGCTTTCATGAACAGGGAGAACCCATGACTTTAAAGGAATTCAGGGATGTTTATCCTGGAATAATCATGGGTAATTGCGGATATACAAAGGAAATGGCTGAAGAAAAAATTTCCCGGAACGAGGCTGACCTTGCTGCATTTGGCCGGCCGTTTATCACTAATCCTGATCTTCCCCAAAGATTGAAAAATAGCTGGCCGCTGAATCCATGGGAGGATATGACGTACTGGTATACCACCGAAGCAAAGGGATATACGGATTATAAACCATATAAATAATAACGTAAATATTCGGCCATCACTTTTATCTTCGCCTGTTTTGGTCTTCACAATAGCATTTGTAGCTTCACAGTCCCAAATATGCGAATATGAAGCACTGTCACTGTCCAAAATTTACATAATTTCTTAATTTAATAACGTTCATGCAGGTGAGTTTTTCATGTAAAACCAGACAACATCTCCTCTTTCCGCTTTTATACTGTGTCCTTATCAATAGTTCATCAATTTTTGTCATATTTGACCCATCCTGCCTAGACCTGTCATTCCGATTCTCATAATTGATTCTCCTGCTCTCCTGCTCTCCTGCTGTGCATGGATTAATGTTCAGTGCTGATTCTAAGTATATTCCTCAAAACTGTCGATACCCGCAACCCATTTGCATCTCCACGATTTCCTGTTTTTTGACAGGCAATGAGGAGTAAGGCTCTAAAGCGAGCGATGCCCGCAACCCATTTGCATCTCCCCGGTTTCCTGGTTTTTTGACAGGAAATGTGGAGTAAGGCACTAATTTACCCGTGTCTTATACGTCGTGTCTTATGCGGCTGTTTTATTTTCAATCAATGATACCTTTTTATGTATTGAATTACTGACAATATTTATTTTGGTCTTGAATTCTTATACTACAATGTGATATATACTTTATTAAAATATTTGTACAATGATCAATTATGTTTTTATTAATTTTTAATTATTCTGCAGGAGAAATCAGGTGAAAATAGTCTCAATAGCCATAAGTAAGAAAAGAGGCACAACTAAAAAATGTGTTGATACGGCATTGCTCATAGAGAATTTCGGGATCAAAGAAGATGCCCACGCCGGCGACTGGCACCGCCAGTTAAGCCTTCTTGCTGCCGAACGAATTGAAGAAGCAGGTACTAAGGACTTTAAATTAAACTATGGGGATTTTGCTGAAAATATCGCCACAACTGGAATTGACTGGAAAACCCAGCCCATTGGCCGGAAATTCAGGCTTGGCAGGGATTCGCTTGTGGAAATAACCCAGATAGGAAAAGAGTGTCATAAAAAATGCGCCATTTATGCCAGAAGCGGTGATTGTATAATGCCAAGAGAGGGTGTGTTTGCAAAAATTTTAAAAGGCGGCACTATCACTGTAGGGGATAAGATTGAGAGGGTAGGGGATAAAATGGATAGGATCGGCAGAAATGGCTGATTCAACAAAAAAAACATGTATTTTACTCACCGTCTGTTTTGCTGTGGCTGTGACATCCATTGCTTTTACAGCGCTTTATGCTGAAACCAATGACGGTACAATTTTACCTGAAAGAACACGTCCATCTGTAGATTTTCTTAACCGTTACCATGATTCACACATGGAAAATCTTCAATGTCTTGATTGTCACCATAAATATATTGATGGAAAAAATGTGCTTGATGAAGATGACCTTGAAGAAGGGAATCCAAATATACGCTGCTCATCCTGTCATACTGAAAAATCAAAAATAAAATTTACCAGGGCTTTTCATGAAGAATGTATTGGCTGCCACGATAGATTGAGCGCAAAAGGAGAAAAAACAGGGCCAAGTCTTTGCGGTGAATGCCATGCAAGGCATAAAGTTGAAACCGGCAGTATAATGAATGGAGAGGACAATGGTTAAGGGAAAAAGAAAGCCCATGGATGAAATAAATTCCGTGATCTCAGTATATTCAAAAATTCTTGTTGTGGGGTGCGGAGGCTGTGTTTCCGTTTGTCTTGCCGGAGGGCAGAGGGAAGTTCTGGAACTTGTTGAAGACCTGAAAGAGTACAGCGGGAACACAAAGCAGTTTAAAACCTATACAGTTGAAAGGCAGTGCAGTCAAAATTTTTTATCCGAGCTTGACGATATGGCAGCTGTCTGTGACTGTGTTATATCCATGGCATGCGGTGCAGGAGTCCAGTATCTTGCCGAACGGTTTCCGAAATTACCTGTATTTCCCGTTTTGAATACAATGGCCATTGGTGTTGACAGGGAAATAGGGGTGTATGAAGAAAAATGCAGGGCATGCGGTGAATGTGTCCTTGCATATACCGGCGGCATCTGTCCCGTTACAAAATGTGCAAAAGGACTTTCCAACGGTCCCTGCGGCGGGACAAATAAAGGCATGTGCGAAATCAATAAAAGCATATCCTGTGCCTGGAATGATATATACCAGCGTTTAAGTGACCAGGGAAGACTTGACAATATACTCAAAATTCAGGAGCCCATGCAGTGGCAGAATCAGACACAGAGGACAATAGTGCAGGATGCGTATGCATCAAGGTATTCAAGGTAATTAATTTACATTTCATTTCTAAAGCGAGCTATGCCGGCAACCCAAAAAAGCTTAAGTAACTATCATGATCATAATCAATGCATTTACATCAGATACCCTTTATAATCTGGCAAGAGGACCATTTGCATGGGCAGCCTTTGCATTATTTTTTGCAGGATGCCTGATCCGCACGCTTAAGGTCTTATCTTTAACAAGGAAATGGGAGCCCTGTTGGAATATTCCTGTTCCAATGGGGAAAAACAGCGCATCAATGGTGAGATCACCTTTCAGGATGAAATTAACTGTCTTTGGGACAAATCCTGTAACAATGGTGGTGAGCACCATTTTTCATATTCTTATCTTTGTTTCACCGATATTTCTCCTTGCCCATAACATTTTGCTTAAAGATGCAATCGGAATAAGTTTTTTTTCTCTTCCCCAGCATATTGCTGATCTATTAGCTTTTATTTTTCTTGGGTGTGCAGTGTTTTTTCTTTTCAGGCGGATATTTCTTATGATAAAGACCCAAAGTACATGCCTTCATATAAATTTATCAATTCCCTCGGTGTTCTTTACAAAAAGAAAGGCAGGATCAACCAGGATACTGCTGAAAAAATAAAAGCAAATATCTGGGAACGATGCGCACTGTGCACCCGGTGCTATTGTCCTTTTGGCATCGATATTCCATCCATGATAGCTCTTGCAAGAAGCATTATGAGATCCATGGGTGTTTATCCTCGATTTGATGAATAAATTGTTTATTGTCCCGTGAAATTAGAGAATTACCTCTGAATTTCCGAAATAAAAAACAAGAAATTGACGCAGGCGCATGGGTTTCGGCATTGCACGCTTTAGAATATGATTTCTTATCATCCTCACTTTTCTTCCTTTTTTTTGTTTCCTCGATTATTTTCATTAGCGGTCATGAACCTAATCTGGTATATAAAGTCATTTTTGCAGGTAGCCTTGGTTAAATGATAAAAAATATTTTTTATCATTGATTTAAGTCGCCAGGCCGCCAGACCTGGTTTGTATTTTCAGGACTTTTAACAATATTTAATATAACCTGCCATGGGGCAGATCTGAACGCGTTACAGCGCCTAAAAGAATCAAAGATTCTGACAAACATACAAAGAGCATCAGTTACTCTGTCAAAATGAGCTCTTTCTTATAACTGCCATGAGACAGATCTGGTGATACTCAGACTGCCTCGCAACAAATATAGAAACTCATATTCTTAAAGGAAC
>WGCX01000194.1 GCA_015493575.1 Desulfobacteraceae bacterium
CGAAAATTTTATAAGTTGAACGAAGTTGCTTGTCTTCCGGCCCATCTACTTCGTTGCATCAAAGGCCGAATACGTTGAGTATGCAACCTTTAATGCGCCTTGTACATGGGCCGGAATTCTGCGCTATTTCTGTTCAACTTATTTCATCTCCGATCCTAAAAATTATTAATCAACAACAGATAATTATATATGATGATAAAAATTCTGGAACATACTTTAGATGATCTTACGGAAAAGCTTATAACTGATTATGGTAAAGGAGTCTTTCATGCCAGAGCTCTGTTCAGGGAAATTTTCAAAAAAGGAAATATTTCTCCCTTTGAAGCAGAGGAGTTTAAACAATCATCTGCATTTGCAGCAGCCCTTGAAAAAAACATTGAGCTCAGTCCGGGAATTATCGTTAAAATACAAAAAGAAGAAAACCTTGTAAAATTCATCACCCGCCTTAATGACGGCCTGGCAATTGAATCTGTTATCATTCCCATGACAGGTTACAACACACTTTGCATATCAAGCCAGGCTGGATGCCGTATGGGATGTAAATTCTGCGAAACAGGTAAAAATGGTCTTAAAAGAAATTTGACTGTGGAAGAGATAACAGGCCAGTTGTACAATGCAAGACATACACTTGGCCGGAATATAAGAAATGTTGTTTTTATGGGAATGGGAGAGCCCTTTGATAATTTTGAAAATCTTATTCAGGCCATTAAGGTGATAAATGAGCAGAGAGGTTTTGACATAGCCTTAAGCCATATTACCATATCAAGTTCAGGACTTATTAACGGAATTGAAAAACTTGCCTCTTATAATTTTTCGGGAATAAGACTTGCCATATCCATAAATGCCCCAAATAATGAAATCCGTTCATTTCTTATGCCAGTCAATCGCAGTATTCCCATGGAAAGGCTGAAGCAATCCCTTGAAAAATACCCTTTAAAGAAAAAAGGAACATTTCTCTTTGAATATATATTAATCAAGGGAATAAATGATTCAGATGCAAATGCCAAAGAACTTGCAGATTTTATTAAACCCCTTCCGGTAAGGCTGAATTTAATTCCACTGAACCCCGTAAAAAACATTGATTTTCTTCCCCCTTCTGATAAAGATATGCACAGGTTTGGTGATATTCTTTCGCAAAACGGTATATTTGTCATCAATCGCTGGACAAGGGGGCGCTCTGTAACGGCAGGATGCGGCCAGCTGGGCGGTGTTTTAAATGAAAGATAAAATTTTTGATAAAATGCTAAAAAAAAAGAATGCCCTGTATTATCTTCCCAATGGCGTACAAACGGAAGAAAAGGAACTTATCAGGGAAGAACCCCTTGCAATTAATATACAGGGAAAGACCCATGCTGTTGTTATGCGTACTCCGGGGGATGAAAAAGCCCATGCAGCAGGTTTCTGTCTCAGCGGGGGTATCGTTGATTCTTTAGACGATATTGCTGATATTGCCCTTTGTGAACCGGAGATTTCAAATGTTGCAGCTGTCATGCTTACAGAAAAGCGGGCTGCAAAAATTTCTTCCATTCTTGAAAAACAGGTGTATTTGAGCCAGTCAAGCTGTGGAATATGCGGAAGAGAAATTATAGAAGATCTTGGCAGGATTCTTTCCCCTTTAAAATCCACTTTAACGATATCCTTTGCTGAGGCTATGAAGGTTGTGGGATGCATGAAAAATGTGCAGAAATTAAGAAAAAGATGTTTTTCATCCCATGCTACAGCTCTTTTTAACAGAGAACTTGAAAAAATTTCAGAAGCGGAAGATGTGGGAAGGCATAATACCCTTGATAAATCTGTTGGTAAATTGTTTTTAAAACAAACACTTTCATCTGCTGCTATAGCCCTTTTATCTTCCAGGGCGAGCTACGAGATGATCCAGAAATGTGCAAGGGCAGGTATTGAAATAGTGATAAGCATGTCCCGTCCCACAGCACTTGCAGTGAGACTTGGAGAGAGCCTGAACCTGACCATTGCATCTGTACGGGATAATGGGCTTTACGTTTTTACCGGGGAAAAAAGGATTGCAGCTTAGGTGATACTTATGGATGATAAGCCTGAATACGATGATTTAAAAACCAAGTGTGATGAATTAAAAGAGAAAATTAAAACATTAGAGATTCAAATTGCTGAAAAGCAGCGTTCAGAAGATATTGACAGGACATTAATCAAAATAGCAAATTCAGTATACACAACATCGAATCTAAAGGAATTATATGCAATTATTTATGATTATCTTGATGAATTAATGGACCTTCCGAATTTATATATTGCCCAGTTCGATAAAAAGAAAAAGTTAATATATTTTCCTTTTTATGTGGATGAATACGATGGCCATGAAGACTCTCTTGTGGAGGACATAACAAAGGCAAATACGCTTACATCTGAAGTCATTCTCGCAGCAAAGCCACTGTTCCTCACGCAGGATATGCTTTTGAAACGAAAAAAAGAAAACAGAATAAGAGGAACTGTTCCAAAGATATGGTTAGGTGTTCCATTAAAAATTAAAAGAGAAGTCATAGGAGTTCTCGCTGTACAGAGCTATACAGACCCTGAATATTTCACAAAGAAAGACCTGAAAATTTTAATTTTCATTGCAGACCAGATCGCCTTTGCCATTGAAAGACGTCAGATTCTTGATGATCTTCTGGAAAGCCGTGAGCAGTTGATGTCTGTTTTTAAAGCCATACCTGATCCTGTTGTGCTTTATAATATGAGAGGGTTTCCCATATATTTAAACCATGCATTTAAAAAAAAATTCGGGTGGAATCTTGAAGATCTTCAAAATAAAACCATTCCATTTGTTCCGGAAGATCAAAAAGAAATAACCTTTGCAAAGATAAAAGAACTCTACAGATATGAAAAACCCGTTAGAATGGAGACAAAACGATTAACAAGGAACAATGAGATTTTTGATATATATTTAAATGCTGCTGTAGTGAAAAATAAAGATGGAAAGCTTGCCGGCATGGTTGTACAATTAATAGATATTACAGAAAAAAACAGACTGGAAAAACAGCTCCGTCAGGCCCAGAAAATGGAGTCCGTAGGAGTCCTTGCAGGTGGTGTAGCCCATGATTTTAATAATCTTCTCACTGTAATCAACGGCAGAGCAGATATTGCCCTGCTTGGAATGGATGAAACCTCTTTACTTTACAAACACTTAAACGAAATTAAAAAAGCAGGAAAAAGGGCGGAAAATTTAACCCGCCAGTTGCTTGCCTTCAGTCGTAAGCAGATCTATCAGCCCAGGGTTGTCGATCTCAATAAAATTATTTTTCAGCTTAATAAGATGTTTCTGCGGTTAATAAGCGAAAATATAAAAATTAAATTATGTATTAATGATGATATTCCTCCCATTAAAGCGGATTCCGTACAGATTGAACAGATATTGATAAATCTTGTTGTTAATGCCAGGGACGCTATTATGGAAAATACTGGTCATGGCTCTGAAATGAAGATCACAATTGAAACAGGCCGGATAATCATTGATGATGAATCTGTTGAAAAACGTCCGGGTGCAAAAAAAGGCAGCTATGTCTATTTTTCAGTCAGCGACACCGGAACCGGCATGGATGAAGAGACACGGGAGAATATTTTTGAGCCTTTTTTTACAACTAAACCCGAAGGTGTGGGAACAGGACTTGGTCTTGCAACAGTTTACGGAATTGTAAAGCAGAATAAAGGGTTTGTGTACGTTGATTCTGAACTGAAACAGGGAAGTTCTTTTAAAGTTTACTGGCCAGTTTCCGATACAGAGGAGAATTTTTTTCAAACAAGATCTGATGGAAGTGCAAGTATTCTAAAAGGAGATGAGACCATCCTGATTGCTGAAGATAATGAAGGACTGCGTCTCTTTGCCAGGGAGGCCCTTGTGAAAATGGGGTACAGAGTATATGAAGCGGCCAATGGCAGAAAAGCTGTGGAACTTGAAAAATTCATGAGAATGAAAGAAAAAATAAAGATAGATCTTCTGCTGACAGATATTATCATGCCCGAAATGGGCGGAAGAGAGCTTGCCGATTTATTAATTAAAGAAAATCCTGATTTACGTGTTTTATTTACATCAGGTTATACAGACAACCAGATTGTACACAATGGTAAGTTAAAATCAAAACTCAATTTTATTCAAAAACCGTTCACCATTCAGGCGCTTTCAGAAAAAATACGCCAGGTGCTTGAGAATAAAGCAGAATAAGTTTATTTGCCGTTAAATATTTGAATTTTAAAAAATATCAGAAAGTGTAAGTATTTAAGGATCGGAGATGAAATAAGTTGAACGAAATTATGGGAAAAATTTTTGCAGATCTGCATAATCATACCACAGCCTCGGATGGTGATTTTTCACCGGAAGAAATGGTTTTAACGGCTGAAAAAACGGGAATTTCAGTCATTGGAATTACAGATCATGACACCATCAATGGCCTTGACAGGGCAATTGAAACAGGCAGACAACATAAAATTGAGGTTGTTCCTGGAGTAGAAATTTCCATAAGATTCAAACGTTCCTTTTTTACGGGTACCCTGCATCTTCTCTGCTATTTTTCCCCTGTTCTGTTAAAGGATGAAAATTTTAGAAAAGAGCTTGAAACAACCCTTGGAATGGGAAGGGGAAAAGAACTTGTAAGGACACGAGTACGTGAAATTAACCGGTTCTTCGGGCCAAAAGGGGAAAAACCGGTTCTTTTGAAAAATATCACTTTTGAAGAAATTTCAGAATACAGTTCCAATGTTACAAGACGTCATTTTGCCCTGGCCCTTGATGAAAAGCACCATATCGATGATCCCGGCGTTATAAACAGCATAATTGGAAACAACAGCCCTGCCTATGTTCCTTCGGGCATTGACCTTGATACTGCGGAAAAATTTCTTAAAAAATTTCCCGTTATAAGTGTACTTGCCCATCCTGCAGCAGGATCTTTCCCCGGCAAAGGGCATTACAGCGAGGTCCTTCCGCCAATTGAAACCGTTGAAAAACTCTTTCCTGAATTTATTGATGCAGGACTTACAGGCCTTGAAATTAATTATCCCGGTCATATTCAAAAACACAGGGAAATACTGCATGGGTGGGCAGAGAAATACGATCTCGTTGTAACCGGCGGCTCAGACTGTCACGATGCAGTAAACCGCGCACCCGGAGTTGAGGGAATAACTGAAAAAGAATTCAATAATTTTAAACGCATGTTAAATGTGCATAAAAAATGATTAAACCTTCTCACATATCCTGACATCTATTTTCCCTTTAAGCCCCTGTTTAAATTTTTCTGCATCGGAATCATCTCCCACAATGGAACCATAATGCATGGGTATGGCAATCTTTGGTTTTATGGCAAGGGCGGCTTCGATCGCCTCTTCTGCAGTCATTACATAGGTTCCTGAGACAGGAAGCAGGGCTATATCTGTGTTTATCTCTTTCATTTCAGGAATAAAATCGGCATCTCCTGCATGGTAGATCCTAACTCCGTCAATTTCCACAATAAAACCAAGCCAGTTGTTGTTTTTCGGATGAAAATCCTTATTAATATTGTACGACGGTACAACTTCAATATTGATTCCATTTATTGCAAGGGTATCTCCGGGGCTTACAACTCTTATATCCCCTGAAAGCTTTGCTGCAGAATCTTTTTCCGTTATGATAACAGTTTTTTCCCCTTGAATTTTTGCCACATCTTCCACGGAACAATGGTCAAAATGATCATGTGTGATAAAAATAAGATCTGCCTCGGGATTTGTTCCTATCTGGTATGGATCAAAATAGATTTCTGCTCCGTTTTCAGCATCAATTCTAATGGAATCATGACCCAGCCAGTTAATGTTTGAGCTTATTTTTTCAACGGACATGTTTACCTCCTGTAATTTTTTAGTTTACCATTAATTCTCCAACTGCTTTTTCCAGTCCATCAAGGCTTAATTCAAACATTGGGAAAATTCTTGATATGGCAATAATGGAATGGGTATATCCCCACATCTCATCTGAAACAGGATTAAGCCAGACTGAATGGGGAAAAGTGTCGGCAATATATTTTAACCTTTCTATACTTGGTTTTCCGCTTCTTTCGTTAATACCAATGGAACCGTCTGTGGCCATGAGTTCATACGGTGCCATACTTGCATCCCCCACTATAATAAAGCGTGTGTCAGGGTCAAGCCTTGAAAAATCATTGATATTTTTAGCCTTTCTGTATCTTTGCGGGTCTTCCCATACATAATCATAGATGGTATTATGGAAGAAATAGGTTTTTATCTCTTTAAACTGTGCACCTGCATAGTCAAACAGGGTCTGAACAACGGGAATATAGGGATCCATGGACCAGCCGCCGTTATCAATGGCAAGAATAACCTTCAGCCTGTCTTTTACTGATCTGTCAAAGACAAGCTCAATTTCACCTCCGTTTTTCATTGTCCTGTAAATTGTTTCATCAATATTAATCTGATCTTTCGGGCCTGCAGGAATCATATGGCGCAGGCGTTTCAGGGCTTCGCCCATCATGGCCTGGGAAAGGGGACCCCTTGCAGAATAGTCTTTATACCTTCTTTCTCCTGCAACCTTTACAGCAGATTTGTTTCGGGATTCACCCCCAACGCGCATTCCTCCGGGATGAAATCCTGAATGACCCACCGGAGATGTCCCTCCCGTACCTATCCATTTATGTCCACCTTCATGGCGGCTGGTCTGTTCTTTAAGTCTTTCTTTAAAATATTCAATGAGTTCCTCCGGAGAGAATTTTTTTAATTCAGACTCATCCACGTCAAAAGCATCTGCAATTTTTTTGGGATTTTTCAGCCATTCATCCAGCATGGCCCTTGCCATTTCGTCAATTTCAAAGCCATCCTTATCGGGCAGCGGCACTCCTTCAAAATAAAAGGCAAAAACCTGATCGTACAGATCAAAATATCTTTCACTTTTAACGAGAATAGCCCTCGCAGAAAAGTAAAAAACATCAAGAGAATCTATAAAACCACCATTTAATGCCTTTTGAAGAGTGAGAAATGATGTTGGTGAAACCGGAATTCCCGTTTCTTTAAGCTTATAGAAAAATTTTATAAACATTATTATCTCTACTCGTATATAT
>WGCX01000195.1 GCA_015493575.1 Desulfobacteraceae bacterium
CAAATACAGGATGCCGCCCACAACGGTGAAATCCATTGAAAGAGGACAGCTTTTCGGCCTGGAAGCAGCTGAAGATGCGATCAACGGTTCAGGCCTTGATAAGCTCATTGAAAAAGGTAATAAAATAGGCGTGATACTTGGCACGATCTCCGGGGACAGGCAGTCAAAAAACATTTTAAGGATAAGAAAACTGCTTGTGGGTGAAATAATAAAAAATGCAGAATCCATTAAAGAAGAAAAAAGAAAAATAATTGCAGATCAGATTGTTGATGCCATAAAAAAAAGACTTCCGGAAAACAATGAAGATACAACACCTGGCTTGTTGTCCAATATTATTGCTGGCAGGATTGCAAATCACTTCGGCCTTAACGGTGCAAGCTACGTCCTTGATGCATCATGCGCATCTTCGTTTATTGCCATAAAAAATGCGGCAAAAAGCATTGCATCCAAAGACCTTGATTTTGTACTTGCAGGAGGTGTGGATGCAAACCTGTACCCTGCGGTTCTCATGGCTTTTAAACGGATCGGACTTTTATCGGAAAGCGACTGCCACTATTTTGATTCAAGGGCAGACGGATATGTCATGGGAGAAGGCGCTGCCATTCATGTGCTGACCACCTATAAAAAGGCAAAACAGGCCGGCATGAAAATTCTCGGGGAAATCAACAGCTTTGCCATAAAATCAAGTGTACCTGATCACCTTTTATCCCCGTCGGAGCAGACCTTTGTTTCAACAATCAACGCGTGCTATAAAAAAAGTGCCATAAGAAAACAGGAGATAAAGCACCTTGACCTGTTTGCATTTTCAAACATCCTCGGGGACATGATTGAAAAGCAGGTAATTGAAAAATGTTTCAGCCATGAATTAAGCTGCGGTAATGTCAAACCCCAGTTCGGGTATTTCAAGGCTGCAAACCCCGCCGTTGCCATGGCAAAACTTGTTCTCATGGAAAAAAACAGAAAAATCCTCCCCGATTTCAACTACGATGAAAAATATTCCACCATTCAGGACAGCTGCATCTTAAAACCGGGGAAAAAGATAAAAAGTATTTCCGATAACAATCCTTTAAGATTTGCATTTAATGTAAACGGAATCGGCGGTAATCACTGCCACATGATAATCTCCACCCTGCCTGCATTTCTCATGAAAGAAAAAAATATAAATATCACATCAGCAGAATTTGATTCGGTAATAGATATCCCGGTCCACGGGAGTGCTGTACATGGGACAACGGTTCCAGGGAAAGCTGCTGCAACCCGGACAGATGCTCCACAAGTAGCAGCAGGCGCATCAAAACTTATGAATCATAATATCAGGCATTTTTCATATTCAGCAGATAAAAAGGGTAAAAAACAGAAAATGGTTGTCCTGCTTTCAGGCCAGGGTTCCCAGAGAAGCGGCATGATGCAGGAACTTTTCAACTCCGATCCTGAAATAAGAAATGTGATGGAAAGGGGAGAAGAAATTTTTGTTGAAGCACGCGGATACTCCCTGCTTGATATGATGTTCAATGAAAATGAAGATATTAATCTTACTGAAAACACGCAACCTGCCGTTTTTCTTTCTTCGGCAGCCCTGTTTGACAGGCTGTACGCAAGGGGATTTTCACCTGACCTTTTCATTGGTCACAGTGTGGGGGAATACACAGCTCTTTTCTGCAGCGGAATGCTGAATTTTGACGATGCAATGAGACTTGTCATAAAAAGAGCAGATCTTATGAAAGCGGCTGCTGAAAAATATCCCGGCCGGATCATGGTGGTTTTCAAAAACGAAAAGGAGACAAGCACTTTTATCAGGGAATCAAAAATTTCCGGAATCTACATCACCAATAAAAACAGTGAAAACCAGACGGCTGTATCGGGCAGTTCATCTGCCATTGAAAGTTTTTGTTCCTATTTAAGCAAAAACAACGTTATCTATAGGAAACTCAACCTTTCAGGTGCATTCCACACCCCTCTTTTTGCAGAAGCTGCGGAAAAATTAAGGGATTATCTTGACACCATCACATTTAACGAAACATTTTTCGGCCATGTTATCTCAAATGTCACGGCCCGGCCCTATCCTGAAGACAGAAAAGCTGTCAAGGATCTGCTTGCAAAACAGATAACTTCCCCGGTGGAGTTCATCAAATCTGTTGAATATGTTTATGAAGCAGGCAAAACCCATTATATTGAGGTGGGTCCTTCAAGACTTTTAACCAATCTTTTAAAGAATATCAATATTGCAGATTATAGAACCTGTGTAACCGTTGATGTCAAAAAAGGTGAAATAAAGTCATTTGAGGAGTGCAAACGCTACCTGAAATCGTTCAGCAGCCTTTTCACAAGAACAATGGAACACAGGAAAACCATCCTGCCGGAAAAGAAAAAACCTGTTTTACCGGGAACCGGATTTCAGCAGGCCTTAACCCCTGCAACCATGCTGGATGAGGATTTCAGTTCATTTAAGGCAAGAAATCAGGACCTCAAGGACAGGCTGCTCTATGAAGAGTACCGCAAAAGGCGGCGTGAAGCTGCAATGGAGGTTGTTGAAAGATTTAATTTCTGCGCTGAAAAAATTGTAATTTCAGGTGTTTCACTTGGTCTTCCCGGAAAAACAAAAAGGGTGTTTGCAAAGGATAATTTTGATAAAATCCTTGAAGGAAATAATTTTATTGAGCCCTTAAGCCTTGAAGACCAGGAAAGGATAACCGATAAAAATATCACAAGACTGTTTAAACAGCCCGACGGTAATGCAAGATTTGTGGAGATCACCCGTCCCGAAGATGTGATCCAGCTTGCAGGCCAGCTTGGTTATTTTGATTTAACCGATGAATACGGAATCAAAACACAATACGATATCAGTATGGCACTTGCCGTGGCAGCGGGAATTGAAGCACTTAAAGATGCCGGCATCCCCCTTGTGATGCAGTACAAAAAAGCCTCCACAGACGGAAGGATGATCCCCGACGGATTTGCACTTCCAAAGGAGATGCAGGATGATACAGGTGTTATTGTAACTTCTCTTTTCCCAAACTGCGAAACCATTGTCAATGAGATGGAAAAATACCTCTATGACAGATTTTTTCTCAAACCCTATGAGGAACTTGAAAACATCTATTATTATTTAATGGAAAATGTAAAGGATGTTAAGGTCAAAGAAAATGTTACCGAGTGGTTTTTCAAGATAAAAGGCAAAAAGAGAAATGACCTTGGTGAATATAAATTTGAAAGAAATTTCATCGCCAATGCCTGTCCTCTCGGAGCTGCGTTTCTTGCCCAGCTGATCAGGGCAAAGGGGCCAAACACCCTGATTTCAAGCGCCTGTGCCTCAACAACACAGGCCATAGGAATTGCCGAGGACTGGATAAGGGTTGGAAGGTGCAAAAGGGTCATTGTTGTTGGAGGAGAAAACGCAACATCCCATGCACAGAATCAGTGGATTGGCTCGGGTTTTCTTGCACTCGGAGCTGCCACGGTTAAAAAGAGAGTCTCAGAAGCTGCAAAGCCCTTTGATGCGGACAGGAACGGAACAATCCTTGGAAGCGGGGCAGTGGGTCTTGTCATTGAAAAGGCATCCATGGCAGGGGCAAGGGGAATGAGGGGGCAGGCTGAAATTCTTGGCACCCACATGGCCAACAGCGCCTATCACACCTTTAATATTGATGTGAATCACCTGGCATCTGAAATGAAAAAATTCATTGAAAAGGTGGAAAAACAGCATAACCTTAAAAAACAGGACTATGCCAATAAACTGCTGTTCATGTCCCATGAGACATATACACCTGCAAGGGGCGGAAGTGCAGATGCTGAAGTCACCGCACTTAAAACAACGTTCAGCCATTTCCTGAAGGATATCTGCATATCCAATACAAAGGGTTTTACCGGCCACACACTTGGCGCTGCAATTGAAGATGTTGTGATGATCAAGGCGCTGCAGAAGAGAAAAGCACCTCCCATTGCAAATCTTAAAAAAATTCCAGTCCATTTCAGGGAATTGAACTTCAGTTCAAAAAAGAAAATAAATTCTGAATACGGGCTTCACCTTGCAGCGGGATTCGGCTCCCATCTTGCCTTTCTATTTGTAAGAAGAATTGAGGAAAATGCTTTTAATCACAATAAAGAGTACATGAAATGGGTGGAACGTATTTCCGGCACAACAAATCCTCAATTGAAAATTATTGACAACACACTTTGCGTCATACCGGGCGAAAAAAGACCTGCACCAAAAAATATGATTGCAAATAAATTACCGGCTGGGGATCTGTCTGCATTAACAATTCAGCCGTCTTCTTCCATGCCGTCCGATCCTGCCGGTTTAACGGCATCATCTGAAGTTGCCTTTGATGACAATGCTGCCATGGTTCCTGATGCAGCTGTTTCAACTGCAGCAGGTGGTGCTCCAGCTCCCGGGGCTATAATTTCATCTGCAGCAGCAACATCCGGTTCAAAGGAAAAAATCAAAGAGATTATAGCAGAGCAGACCGGTTACACAACCGATATGTTAGAGGATAACCTTGACCTTGAAGCAGACCTTGGAATTGATACGGTAAAGCAGGTGGAAATCTTTGCAAAGGCAGCTTCCTATTTTAATTTTCCGGTTCCCGAAGACCTGAAATTAAGGGAGTTGAACACCATTGCAAAGCTTGCTGCCTATGTTGCATCAAGAACCGGAGGAACGGCAGAAGGTTCTGCAGCGGCTCCTGCATCAGTGTCTGCTGCTGCATCTGATTCGTCTTCAGATACTGATTTAACGGCACCGGGCGCACCTTCATCCGCTGCTGCTTCAGAACTGACCGTTACAGGTGGAGCAGGCGAAAAAATCAGAGAGATCATTGCAGAGCAGACAGGTTATACAACGGATATGTTAGATGACAACCTTGACCTTGAAGCAGACCTTGGAATTGATACGGTAAAGC
>WGCX01000196.1 GCA_015493575.1 Desulfobacteraceae bacterium
GTCCTTGACGGTGTCATATCTACGGCTGCAGGTCTTGTGGCCTATATTATCAATCCCGACATAAAGGGTTATTTGATCTCCGGTCATAAATCCGTTGAGATTTCCCAGAAAGCCGCGCTTTCACATATGGGGCTTGATCCTGTGATAGATTTGAACATGAGACTTGGAGAGGGGACAGGAGCCGCCTTAACCATTGATATTGCAGATGCAGCTTGCAGAATCATGAGGGAAATGGCATCCTTTGACGATGCAGGGGTGTCAAACCAGGAAAGTGGTATTTAAAAACTACCCTGGACAAGCCTGAACCAAAACCATTTTTTTAATTCTTTTGCCAAAAAAACAAGAAAACCAGAGATAAGCAACTAATGTTGATCGGCATATTTTTTGGGGAGTCTTGATATTATAGTAAAACAAGACCATACAGGAATGATAAAGGAAACCATGAAAGGGATTGTGGATCGTGTTACATTTCACAATCCCGATAATGGATGGTCTATTCTGCGAGTTACCCCATTTAACAACCCACATCATCAGGAGACGGTAATTGTACACCAGATCAAGGTGTTTGCCGGGGCAACAATGGAGTTCAAGGGCTCATGGACAGTGCATCCGAAATATGGGCGCCAGTTTATTGCAGCCGGGGCAGAAGAAAAAAAACCCGCATCAACGGCAGCCCTTGAAAAATACCTTGGTTCAGGTCTTATAAAGGGTGTGGGACCTAAAACCGCAAAGAAAATTGTTCATTATTTTAAAGATCAGACACTTGATATTTTTGAGAACAATATATCAAGACTCATTGAAGTTCCGGGTATCGCACAGAAAAAGCTTGAAATGATAAGCTCTGCCTGGACTGAGCACAGGGCAATTCGCAATGTGATGATGTTTCTCCAGTCCCACGGTATCAGTACACTTTTTGCCGTAAAAATCTACAGGGAATACGGGGATAATGCAATAGAATATGTCAGGGAAAATCCTTACAGGCTGGCCGTTGATTTTTACGGCATCGGTTTTTTTTCAGCAGACAAAATCGCCTTAAGTATCGGTCTTGCCCCTGACAGTTTTCAGAGGATAATGGCGGCAGTGAACCATGTCCTTGCGGCAAGCCGTAATTTTGGCCACTGCTACCTTACTTTTTCACAGATCAATGATCAGGTGGAAGAGTTACTGAATCTGAAAGTTGAAAAAATTCTTCCCCAATTGATCGAATCCATGGAAAAAGAAAGCCTTATCATGGAAAGAAGGCTCGTTAATTCAGATGGAGCTGAAGAACAATGCTATTATTCAAGAACATTGTATTTTGATGAGCTGTACGTTGCCAGAAAAATAGCTGGAATGGGAACGCCGCCCAACGTTGATAAAAAAAGGGTTGAAGCATGGCTTGAAAAGTATTCAAAATTAAGCAGAATTTCATTGAGCAGGGAACAGGAACGGGCTGTAAAAAATATTGTATGTGCAAGATTTTCCATACTCACAGGCAGACCTGGATGCGGTAAAACCACAGCAATAAGGGTTCTTGTAAAACTGCTTGAGGCAATGAAGATGAAAATCATGCTTGCAGCCCCAACAGGACGTGCATCCCAGCGTATGACCGATGTCATAGGGAGAAAAGCAAAAACAATTCACCGCCTGCTGAAATGGCAGGGAGGTAAATTTAAAAAAAATGAAGAAACCCCGCTGGAGCTTGATTTTTTAATTGTTGATGAATGTTCCATGCTGGATATCAATATTACAGCATCTCTTTTAAAAGCTGTACCAGTAAACTGCCAGGTACTGTTCACAGGAGATCCTGATCAGCTTCCATCCGTTGGTGCAGGAGATGTCTTAAAGGATCTTATGTCATCGGGTGTTATCCCGTGCTTTACCCTGACAAAAATTTTCCGCCAGGCAGAAGAATCCATGATCATAAGGTATGCCCACGAGATCAATAACGGGAAACTGCCCTGGATACCCTCTCCTTTTAAAAATCCTGGATTATTGCAGGATAAGAATGATTGTATTTTTATTGATTCCGATGAAGCAACAAAGGAAGAGATCAGTTTTATAAGAAAAATAAAAACTTTATATAATAGTCATGAGGCGGATCTGAATTCTCTTAGACAGCCTTTGAGAATCAAAGATTCTGACAGATGTGAGAACTCTTATGGTAAAGAAACTTTCCATCAGTCTCATATCAATATCACTTCACCGGATTCTGGAAGCAGATTGCCTGAAAGTAAAGAACTTTATGAATTTAACACCGATAAAAAACTGATTCCCTATGAAAAGGAGATCAATATTCCAAAAAAATTTCAACATGTAAATGTCGAAAATCTCGTTAAAGCCGGAACAAGGGTTGAAGAACTCATGGCCGTGGTGAAAAAGGTGCATCCATGGTCGTCTCTTCACTATGGGTATTCTGCCTGTGACTGTGTTAAAAAACTGTATCTTGACTGGATACCGAAGTATTACGGAAAACAATGTGAAATCCAGATACTTTCGCCAATGACAAGGGGAAGCCTTGGAACGATTAATTTAAATAAAATTATACAGGAATCGTCAAACCCATACATTGAAGGCAGAGCGCAGTTAAAGGTCGGGGAAAAATTTTTCAGGACAGGGGATCGGGTCATACATACAAGAAACAATTATGATCTTGGAGTGTTCAACGGCGATATAGGGGTTATTGAGCAGATAAATAATCTTGATCTCACCTGTGTGGTATCATTTTTTCCTGACAATAGAAAAGTACAGTACAAAAGGGAAGATATAATGGAGCTTGATCTTGCCTATGCAGTTACAATACACAAATCCCAGGGAAGTGAATTTGAAATTGTAATCATTCCCGTTCTTACCCAGCATTTTAAAATGCTGTTCCGCAATTTGATTTATACTGGAATCACAAGGGCAAAAAAATTAGCAGTTTTTGTGGGAACCAGAAAGGCCCTTGCCATGGCAGTTAAAAATCAGGATGTTACCCAACGTCAGACCGCTTTAAAATTTCTTCTGCAAAGGGGAAAATAAAATTTTTTGCATCCTCGATGCATTGCTCATACCGCCACATAGAAAGGCATTAAAACTGTTCGTAGTGAGTCCACATGCGGATAACTTTAACGATTATTAATGAGCTTTTCAAATTCATCAAGAGAGTCAATCCTGAAAATATCTTTAAGAAGACTGGCAAGAAACTCTGTTGAATCAATACCATTTATTTTCTGTTCAATGCTCTTTTCAACATGATTAAACTTTGCCTGTACTGCCTCCAGAAGCATAGCTCTGTAGCCCTCCTGTCTTCCCTCCTGTATTCCTTCCTGTCTTAATTTTTCTGCAAGAGTCATGATAATATCCTCCTTTTCTGCGGACATATATTTGCCTACCATGTTTTTAAGATCCTCGGCTGTCATGTCATCACGGACATTAAAAACATATCTGATTAAAGGTTCAAAACTTTCAAGTCCTGTCTCGCTTTCAATTACATCCTTAAGCAACTTCAGGATCTCTTCAAATTTATCCGGAAAGTCATGGTTAAAAATATGCTTCAACATCATGAGTACAATCTTAAGTAATGCAGTTCCTTTGAGTTCATCATCAGCATAATCTGACAAATCGTACAAAAGCATCTCAAAATCAGGTATAAAAGAATGAAATTCTTTGACAGGGCCTTTTATACAGGCTGAAAGCTGTATTCCGGACCTGAATTTTTCTTTTCCATGATACAGCATTACCGGTAATATAATAGGCAGTTGTTTATCTTGGGTTTGTTTTATATGCAGTTCCCAAATTCTCAGAATGTATTTTAAAAGTTGAAACATTGGCAAAGTATCATTAAAACTTTTATGTTCCAGCAGAATATAAATATAACCTTCAGAACCTGCAAGATCAACCGTGTAAAGAATATCAGAAAAATATTCTTTAAGTTCCCGGCTTACAAAACTGTCTTTTGTTATTTTAAGAGTATCAAAATTTATAAATCCAAGAATATTTTGAGGCAGATAATTTGAAAAAAATTCAACAGCATTGCTTTTATCAGACAATGCTGATTTAAAATATTTATCATGTGGATTGGATATAGTCCTCATACCGAGACCTGCTCCTTACGCTTGTTAATTTCTGATAACGTATAGAATATAAAGCATTATTAATAACGTTACAAGAATAATCAATTCATACAAACAGATATTTCCAGTAGGATTCCGGGGAAACAGGTGGCTGCAGACCTTTTTCATCGATGATGATTATCAACTCTATTTGGAGTTTCGGGAATTCCGGGGACATTCATGATAAATTTTGTCAAGGTGAAAATGGAAATTTCCCATCCGGAGCAATAATATCATTCAGGGAAGAGATCAATCCTGAGTAGATCACATATTTGCAGCTCTTTATTAACTATCTCAGGGAAGGGAGGCCTTTTTTCATCTATTTTGAAGTTCCCTAATATTTTGAATCGTAATTTCTCTTAGAGCACAGCATAGTCATTACCTGACTTGTTGACATTAATGTGAGAACCAAATCTTTGAATACGATACGTATCAAATCCTGACAATAGTTCCCTTGACCAAGTTTAAAAATCTGTTTATAAATAATTGCATGAAGCGCCTCTAAGAATCATAGATTCTGACGAATATGGGGTCGAGGACGCGAAGCCAACTCTTATTTTAAAAGGTGTTTTAAAGGAGTTTCAATATTTGTTGAGAGGCAGTCTGAAAGTCTTCAGATCTGCCTCATGGCAGTTATAAAAAAAAAGAAATGAAAAGAAACTGATATGGAAAAAAGAAAAAAACTCATATGTATTGTAAGTTTCCTGTTAATTACAGGCTTTGCTGCAACAAGCATTACAAGTTACTATATGTCAAGGTCATCGCTGAGGAATGAGATTATAAATAACGAACTTCCCTTAACGAGTGACAATATTTATTCAAAAATTCAAAAGGATATACTTCGGCCTGTTTTTATATCTTCCATCATGGCCACAAATACTTTCTTAAGGGACTGGGTAATAAACGGAGAAAAAGATAAAACACAGATTACCAAATATCTACGGGATATAAAGAAAAAATACCATACTTTTACAAGTTTTTTTGTTTCTGAAAAAACAAGAATATACTACCAGACAAATGGAGTACTGAAAAAAGTAAAAAGAATTGACAAACGCGACAAATGGTATTTCAGGGTACGTTCCATGAAAACCGATTATGAAATCAATGTTGATCCTGACATGGCAAATAATGATTCAATGACCATTTTTATCAATTACAAGGTGTTTGATTATAACCATAAATTCATAGGTGCAACAGGTGTAGGGCTTAATGTAAGTGCCGTTAAAAACATCATAAAGAAATACCAGAAAGATTATGGGAGAAATATTTTTTTCATCGATAAAAAAGGAACAATAAAACTCTGCGGCACGAATTTTTTCAAAAATAAAAAAAATATTCATAATATTCAAGGTCTGGCATCCATTGCAGATAAAATTTTATTAACAAAAAACGGTCATTTTCAATATGAAAAAAATGGACAGGTCATTCATCTGAACACACGGTATATTCCCGAATTCAACTGGTATTTACTGGTTGAACAAACGGAAGATCAAGCAACGAAATCTATTTTAAATACATTATTAATCAATCTTCTTGCCTGTACAATAATAACCCTTATAG
>WGCX01000197.1 GCA_015493575.1 Desulfobacteraceae bacterium
TTGTATCATCAAATAAAAGGTAGGGCGGGGTTTTACCATCAAAATGGGTTTCTATTTCAGCTACATCTTTTCCGAAATACCTTAAGGCAAACCGGCATTTTTTTTTATTTTCTTTAGCCTTGCCAATGGGCATGTAGATGCGCAAAGGAGGCCTTTCACGAAAATTTGTTTTTGCAGCTCTGATATTTTCGGCATTATCAAGTAACGCATCTGCCCAACTTCCCCACAAAGGGCTCCAATTATTTTGATTTTCAGCGAGCACTCTCTCTGCTTCGGTTATAATTTTTTCAAGTTCCATGGGTTCTCCTTAATAGTAAATGAGTAAATGGTTTTTATTCAGCCCGATCACAATTTCGGTCTTTTTACCGGGGAATGAATATTAATAATAATATGTTGGGGACATGCCTGTTTGATCCGGGTTCCAGGATTGATGACCTTAATGTCCCCTATCGTATCCATATTGTCAACAGGGGCTTCTACATGGCCACAAAATAAATATTGCGGTTGAAGTATCTTGAATTTTAATGCATGAAATAATTCCATATCTCCCCAATCTTTTTGGGTGTATTTATCTATTGAGGTCTTGGTGTTACCCGGTGGGATGTGATTTAATAAAATATCGCATTTTTCAAATAGGGATAAATCGGCACCAAGATACGGTATGCAACCAAATTTTATCCCATCTAAAAGTCCTATCTGATTATCGGTAAAAATATGTGGTGCATCTATATTTTCTAACCAGCTGCATTCTCCAAATGAATCAAGGTCATGGTTTCCACTGCAAATAAAAACAGGTTTGCTAAGTTCCATCAGCCAGTTGACTATCCATTCCACCTGCATTTCGTATTCATCTCTCACATCATCTATCAAATCCCCTGTAATGCAAAGGCAATCAAATTGGTTTTCATTTTTTTTAATCCATTGAAAATGTGATTTGTTAAAATGAATATCGCCAGTCACAAAAAGTTTCATAGAACATCCTTGCAATTTTACCGTTTCTGCTTAAAGGTAATGTGTCATCATTCCATTTGATGGAACGTGAGTGATATTATCGGAATATGTATTTGGAGAAACTTAAATTGTCAAGAATATAGTATTGAAAATACATTACATTGCCAATAATATAAACATGACAAGCATTGTTTAGAAAGAAACCCAAAGGAAATAAAGCAAGCATAAAATAAAAAAGATTTGTTTTTTCGTTTTTAGAGTGATGCTGCTGTTGTAAAATTTTTTTTAATGAAATATATATTATTCTACACTTTAGTTCATGTAAAGGATTATGATATTTTAATATAAACCGCCATGAGGCGGATCTGAACTGCGTTACAGTGCCTCACAACAAACATGGAAAAAGCATTTGTGACTCTGTCAAAAATGAGCTCTTTCTTATAAAAACGACCATGAGGCCGAGCTGAACTGCGCTAAGCCATAATATACTGAAATAATTAATAACAGCGTAACAGCGTTAACATTTTAAACTTTTTACGGGACCATCAAAATTAAAGGAGTAACAATGATAATAGACTTTCATACACATATTTTCCCCGAAGAAATCTGCTTGAACCGTGAAAAATATTTTCACGGAGAACCTGCATTTAAGCTCCTTTATGATTCTCCAAAAGCAAAACTTGTCGGAGCGGAAGAACTTATAGCTGTGATGGACGACCAGGAGGTTGATATATCCGTTGTGTTTGGTTTCCCATGGAATAATGGTGATCTTGCAAAATTAAACAATGATTATATAATTGAAGCTGTTTCAAAATTTCCCGACAGATTAAGAGGGTTTGCCTGCTTTGATATGAACTGGCAAGGGGCTGCCCTTGAGACAGAACGATGTATAAATGCAGGACTTTCAGGTGTTGGTGAGCTTGCATTTTATCTTTCGGGAATTGATAAACATGCTGTTTCTCTGTTGAAGCCTGTAATGGATGTATGCAGGGAATCCGGGAATTTACCGGTTTCCATTCATACTAATGAATCTGTTGGGCATAAATATCCGGGAAAAACTCCTGTTACCATGGATCAGGTATACGACCTTGCCCTGGCATTTCCTGATAACCGTATTGTGCTTGCCCACCTCGGGGGGGGGATTCTTTTTTACAATCTCTTAAGGAAAGAAGCTAAAAAGGTTTTAAAGAATATCTGGTATGATACGGCTGCTGCTCCTTTTCTGTATGATCCTGCACTGTACAGGGCTGTTAAGGATATAGGGGTGATGGATAAGATTCTTTTTGGTACGGATTTCCCACTTCTAAAGCCTGCAAGATATTACAAAGACCTTAACGCTTCAGGTATATCGGAAGAGGATAAGAAAAAGATTCTCAGCGGTAATGCAGCCAATTTGCTTGCCGGTATTTAAAAGAAGTTCAGAAATAATAGTTTTCCAGGCCGTAAGACAAGCAATCTCGTTCAACTTATAAAATTTTCGATCCTTAGCGTACTGACATTAACGTAAAAAACACAGTCTTTGAAAGAGAACCAGTAAACTATTTTACATAAACATGTTGAGGTTGGGTCGTTCAAGGGTTTCCGGCGTGTCTTTAAATATTGTTTCAATATTTTTTTGAATCTCATGGATACTGTTTTTTTTGATAAGTTTTCTGCAAATACTGTGACCGAATTTGAAATTTGCCGAAAAATAGGGGACAAATTTTTTAAAAAGTTTTATTGCAAAATGTTCATTATAGTATTTTAAAAGCAGACGGGTCATTTCCATTGCCGTGTAAGCATAAATATTTTTTCCAGGGATAAATTCCCTGGTGAAAGATGCAGCAATCCACGGTTTTGCAACGGCAATACGGCCAAGGGAAACGCCATCGCATCCTGTATGTTCAATTATTTTTGTGCAGTCATTGATATCAAAGATATTTCCGTTGCCAAATACAGGAATAGACACGGCTTTTTTAACATGGGCAATGTGACTCCACCGGGGTGGTCTTGATCTCCTGTCAGGGGCAACCCTGGGATGAAAAACAAGGGCATCGGCGCCCGCATCTTCAAATCTTTTTGCCATATCAACTGCAAAATCCCTGTTGTCCTGCCAGCCTGTACGGAATTTCACAAAAACCGGAATTGATACAGCTTTTCTTACCTGTTCTACAATTTTCGATACAAGGGAAGGCGTTTTTAACAGTTCAGCACCGCATCCTCTTCTGCAAATGGCTGCAACGGAACATCCAAAGTTTAAATCCACACCAAAGAATCCTTCTTTTTCGATTCTTTCAGCAGCTTTTGCCATTGAAACAGCATCTGAACCAAATATCTGGCATACAAGACGGGGCAGTTCCTGTTTCCGCCATTTAAATACTTGTGAGACATCGGGATTTTCATGGGGAATGGCCTTTGCACTGCACATGCCCGTAAATAAAAGTCCGAATCCATTGAATTTTTCCACAAGCTCCCTGAAGGCCACATGGCCAAGCCCTGCCATGGGTGCAAGCAAAACCCTGTTTTCCACTGTCCGGCCTTTAATTAAAATGCTGCTGTCAAGTTGATTTTTTATATTTGTCATTTTTTTAAAAGCTTTGCTCCTGAATTCCTGTTATAAAAGACAGAAAAATTGCGTGTTGCGTGCATTGTCTACGTCCCGGTATCATGAACAGAGCCGGAATTTCTGACAACATCATTTGAACTGATCAATTTATTTTTTGTTCATGAACACCGTAGATGTATAGGAAAAAGTAAGTGTAGATTAAATCATTTTCCTTAATAAGCTAAGGGCTGTAAAATTAGTTTCAGGATAAAAAAATATTGACAATCGTAATGCATGGCACTAAAATTTTTCTTAGAATTTAATTTAAAAAAAGGACTGAATTTGAAAGAATTTATCAAAGTAATGAAGGCTGCATCTGATCCAAACCGTATAAAAATTTTAAAGATGCTTGAGCATAAAAAAATGTGTGTCTGTGAAATTCAGTCCGCCCTTGGAACTGCACAGTCAACTGCAAGCAAACACCTTAGATTACTTGAAGATGCCGGCCTGGTTTCATGTGAGAAAGACGGGCTCTGGGTTAACTATGAACTTGCAAGTGGTGCACAGAGCCCGTTTGCGGCAAATTTGATCGGAAATATCCGTCACTGGTTAAACAACAGCCCTGAAATTAGAAAAACAATTGAACAATTACCGGATATCAACAGGGATGATATATTAACTAAAAAATAGCGATAGATTGTCGCTTCCATTTCCAAGTGTGTTCAGTTTTCATATTCATCCGGCACTGGTATGACAATTTTTGCCAGTTCAAGGCCGGTTTCCTCACCTGTTTCCTTTGTGGTAGAAAAAGGCTCAAAAAGATTGGCCATCATTTTTTTTTTGCATACCCCACCTGTTTTCAATTCTTCAAAAATAAAAAAATATCCGGCTCAGTCAGGAATCCGGCTATAATCCGGATCGGCTTTATGGCGGTTTTATAAAAAACAGTTGACAATACATTCATATATCGCTATATTGCTTTCTAAAGATTTGATAGAAAGAAAACATCTGTTGTCGTTTAATTTTTTATTTCTGCTTTGTGACTGCAATCGGTGTAATCAAAAAAAAGTTTTTTGAAAACGTGCTGTTGTGCTTTAGTCATTTAGAAAATTCAACTTAATTGTAAAGCTTAACATGCTTTAAATCGGACTACAATCTAAAAAATAATTTTTCACATCAAATAAAATACAAATTCACACATTCTATAAATTTGCTGCGGGGCAGTATGAGAAAATTCAGATCCGCCTCATGGCGGTTATATGAGGAGTTTGAAATGAAACAATTTATTAAAGTCATGAAAGCACTTTCAGATCCAAACAGGGTAAAAATAATGAAAAGTCTTCAATTCCGTCCTTTATGTGTCTGTGAAATCAAAGAGATACTCGGGATTGCACAGTCCACAACCAGCAAACATCTAAAATTGCTCGAAGATGCAGGACTTGTGAGAAGTTTTAAAGATGGGCTCTGGGTCAACTATTCCCTGGCCGATGGCAGCGATTCCCCTTATTCAGCCAATATGATCGGAAATTTAAAGTTCTGGCTCAGTGATGATGCCGGGATAAAAAAAATTAATCAGATCCTGCCGGATATTAGCCGTGATGACATTGCAGGAAAAACAGCATAATCAAAAAAAAAATAATAATGATGAATCTATAAATGACAATATATAACAGGTAAAATGAGCATGGCAACGCGTTTAAATCACAATGGAAAATTAAAGTTTTATATTGTCCATGATACCGAACAGGATTGACCAATATGACCGGCATAGAATGCCCGGCATGGAATTTAAGCTGAATCGTAATCAGGAGGAAATATGAAAATAAAAGCAGAAGACACAATAAACGGAACAATTGCAACAGCAGAGCAGGGAGGCAGAACAGGTCTCTCCCCTTTTTTCATTCTTTTTTCAGGAGCAGCATCAATCTACCTCTGGTGGGTTGTGTACAAATTTTTACCAACGGTGTCATCATGGACGACCTATAATCTGTTTGCCATAGAAAAGGGGTCCCATCTTGGAGAGTCAGTTGAGTTCTTTTTCTATGATACCCCGAAAGTTATGATGCTCCTGCTTATAGTGGTATTTGGAGTTGGCATTATCAGAAGTTTTTTTACACCGGAAAAAACACGGGCCTTTCTTTCGGGAAAAAGTGAATTTGCCGGCAATATTTTTGCTGCCCTGTTAGGCATTATAACACCGTTCTGCTCCTGTTCCGCAGTGCCGTTATTTATAGGATTTGTTACTACCGGTGTACCCCTTGGAGTCACTTTTTCCTTTCTTATCTCAGCCCCCATGGTGAATGAGATTGCCGTAGGTTTGCTATATGGGCTTCTCGGGTGGAAAATTGCGGCGATTTATATGGGAACCGGCCTTTTTATCGCAATCTTTGCAGGATGGGTTATTGGCCGTTTCAAACTTGAAGGCCATATTGAAGACTGGGTAACAAAGGCAAACTCTGCATCGGTTTCCGTGGAAGAGGAAAAATTGAGCTGGAATGACAGGATCGTTTATGGATGGGATGCAGTAAAGGAAATTATTGGCAGGGTGTGGATCTATGTCATTATAGGTATTGCCGTGGGTGCAGGTATCCATGGATTTGTGCCGGAAACACTGATGTCCTCAATCATGGGCAAGGGCTCATGGTGGGTAGTTCCCCTTTCAGTTGTCATTGGTGTTCCCATGTATTCAAATGCAGCCGGAATTATTCCCATTGTGGAGGCTCTGCTTGGCAAAGGGGCTGCCCTTGGAACGGTTTTAGCTTTTATGATGAGCGTTATTGCCCTGTCACTGCCCGAGATGGTTCTTTTAAGAAAAGTACTTAAGCCAAGATTGATAGCCGTTTTCATTGCAGTTGTCGCCAGTGGTATTCTTTTTGTCGGGTATTTGTTTAATATGATTATTTAGGACCACAGGTGAAATAGGTTGAACTAAAAGGTAAGCTGTTTTGATTAAGTTAAAAAATTATGGGAGGTTATTATGGAAATTAAAGTTTTAGGACCAGGTTGTGCAAAATGCAAAAAAGCCGAAAAACTTATTAGGGAAGTTGTAAAGGAAACCGGAAGTGATGCCACAGTTGAAAAGGTAACTGACATGATGGAGATTGCATCCTACGGCGTTTTTGGCACCCCGTCTGTTATTATCGATAATGAGGTGAAGAGCGTTGGTAAAATACCCAAAAAAAATGAAATTAAAGCATGGCTCGGTGAAGAATAGGACAGACCGGTTGAACAGGAAACTGAGAATTCATAATTTTATTAAAAAGAATGTAATTATGCTCAATGATAGTTATGTCAGCAGTGAAAATATCGTGACTTTAACAGGCCCCGGAGGTTCAAATGTGGGACAGTTGAGTAACGAGGCGGCAATTGACCTTGCCAGGGAAGGTGTTGGAAAAAAACAAAAATTTTGAAATTAATGCAGAAGAGCTTGAAAATGTCAAATCAAAAGCGAAGCAGATCATTGCTTCATAAGAGATGCAGATGCTTAAATATGGCCGGCCATGATCGGAACATGACAAACTACTTCCGGTCGCAATAAAAAAAAGAGAGTATTATGGAACAGGTACTTAGATCACTTAATCTGGATTTTTTTGGTCAGAGCAAACACAGAATTTCACCTGAAGTTTTTCTTAGCAGGGAAAATGCACTTTTTCTTGATGTTCGATCAAGGGAAGAGGCGGAAACTCTTGATATCAAACTTAAATACCATTCAGAGATAGAAAGTATAAATATACCGGTTGACAAAATTCCCGATGAAATTGATAAACTTTCAAAGGATAAATTTATCGGTGTTTTCTGTCCTGGAAGTGTGAGATCCACTGTGGTTTATGCGTATCTTCTTTCAAAGGGGTTTTCCTATGTAAGGATAATAATGGGTGGATATTCCGCACTGACAGAAGCTTTAAAACCTGATCAGGTGCTCCAGGCCATTGTGGCTGCAAAAGATTAGAAATTCATCTCTGATCCCTTTTGTTCTTTCTGGCATGGGGATCAGAAATTTTTCTGATTTTATGATCTTTATAGCTTTCTATTTTTGTTTTGCCTTTGGAATTATATTCGCAGGAGACTTACGTTATGACAAATCTCGTCGTAGTAAGCGTATTGATTTTTATTGTGGCTATACTCATGACCATGGTGGGTAAAGGCGGCGGTAATTTTTATGTTGTGATC
>WGCX01000198.1 GCA_015493575.1 Desulfobacteraceae bacterium
CCAATGAGCTCCGAATAGAAAGTATGAAGGATTCGAGCGAATCCATTTTGGCTGGAGAAAAACTTCTGTCTGCTGCCGAACAGGCTGGTCAGGAGATCTTTGATACGATGCAGGAAGCTCATTTCACAGCAGTGGCTCATGAGGAAGAACGCGGCATGATTGCCTTTGCCTCGCGTCGCAAAGCAATTGACCGGCTGGGACTACCTGAAGTCAGACAGTTCAGACTGGCCCGTCTGGATGAGGATGAATCACAATGGCGAAGTGAGCTTAAATCAGCCCGGCAGATAATACCGGAAATGCGGGCTCTACTCGCATTACGAGTAGAGAGTGCAAGGGTGCAAAAAAGTGCAGGAGTGCAAAAATGTGCAGGAGTGCAAAAAAGTGCAAGGGTGCATAGATGAGTAAAGTTAATAAATTTGAAGATTTGTTCGTTTGGCAGAAGGCTTTTGAGTTAAGCCGCGCAGTATATAGAATTACAGTATCCGAACCTTTTTCTCGTGATTGGGGGCTTCGTGATCAAATTCAAAGAGCTTCAGTTTCGGTTATGTCTAACATTGCTGAGGGCTTTGAGCGGTACAGCAACGCCGATTTTGCAAGGTTTTTAGCTATTGCACGAGGCTCATGTGCAGAAGTAAAAAGCCAACTTTATCTTGCTTATTCACTCAATTATATATCAGATGACGACCTCAGAACATTACACGAACTGTGTTCACTGCTATCAGGGAGTATTGGTAAACTTAGAAACTCTATGAACAAGCGAGGTACTCAATGATGCACACCTGCACTCCTGCACCCTTGCACTCTTTATCCTGGCGGAACACCATCCTTAAAGATTTCGTACCGAATGTTGCCAAACTGACATTGGTATCTGATCCGGACTGCCTGTTGACTGAAGAAAAACTGGCAATGGAACTGAGGGATCGTGGGTTTGATATCATCGAGTTCAATGACCCTATTGAGTTCAGATATGCCTATGAGTTGAAATATCGATCCATTTGGGACAGGGGCCAACATACCGATCTTGTTGTTATCCTGAGATTGCAGGATGCAGAATTGACAGCACTCCCTTATGACCTGCTGCAAGCCGGAAGGAAGCTGTCTTTCAGTTTGGGAGGCCTTTTCCCCTACATGAGTTATCCAGTCGTTGAGCAGCTTGATCGAAGCCTGTTGGATTCACTGTTTGATGCTCAAGAGAAGACATCCCCCGACCGCATGGGCGATAACGCAACCAGGGATTTCATCCTTCGACATGTTTTTGGCATAGCGGCAGAACTGATAAGCACAGAAGTGGAACTTCTTCGCTTTCTGTTGCGATTGCATTATGGGAACATGGCCATTCCTGCTATGTTGGCAGACAGGTTGGTTGAGGTGCTTGAGAACAGTGGAAGTTTCAAAGATTGGTCTCTAACAAAGATAATACCTGACGCTGAACAGTTTTTCACTTTCATTCAGGAGCGGTGGCCAATATTCCTTGAAAACCTGAAACAATCAAGCCATGTCAAAGAAGATTCAAAAGCCTATGGATTGAAAATTGATGGTCCTATCAGGCTTCCATTCGATCATCAGGATATAAGAGTTTACATCGACAACCTGTTTGTCGAAGGAAAGCTGATGCCTGTTGACTTACCCAACATCGAGATAGAGAAAGATTCATGGATTTTAAGTGGTGTTTCAGTCTCTGAAACGGATAGTGAAATTTTAAGAATTTTCCGTCTGTTTGAGCTTATTAATGCTGCTGAGTTATCAATGACTTCAAGATACACAGACTGGATTTCATTTGCCATGAAGTGGGCTGAACTTTCGGCTCTTATACATACGGGAAACAGTGAGCAACATATGAAGCAGTATAAAGAAACTGTTAACAAACTGAATGGACTCTTTGCTGACTGGCTGGAAACTCATTATGCGAGTCTGATAAATTTACCACCATCAAACCCGGTAATGCTGCATCACGTTCCGCGACGTCTGGCCCGAGACATTGAAGACCAAAACAACGGACGTGTAGCATTGGTGGTTATTGACGGACTCTCGTTGGATCAATGGGTAACGGTTCGAAATAGTATTCAAACGCAAAATAGAAACCTAATCCTGCGTGAATCTGCAATTTTTGCATGGATTCCAACACTTACATCTGTTTCTCGCCAATCAATCTTTTCAGGTAAGCCGCCGATCTATTTCCCTTCCTCGATAAATACGACCAATAGTGAAGAAAAATTATGGAAACAGTTCTGGCAGGGACATAGTTTTTCTAAACTTGATGTGGTTTATAAACGCGGCCTTGGGGATGGTGATGCTGAAGTCGTTATGGACAGTCTGATAAATCCACAGACCAAGGTAATCGGACTGGTAATAGATAAAGTCGATAAGATTATGCATGGAATGCAGCTCGGTGCTGCTGGTATGCATAATCAAATAGATCAATGGTGCAAAGGCGAATACCTGACAACACTACTCAGTTATTTGAACAGACGTGGATATGAGATCTGGTTAACATCTGATCATGGCAATATTGAATCCATTGGTAAAGGTCGACCAAAGGAAGGTGCTATAGCTGAGAGTCGTGGCGAGAGGGTTCGAGTATATCCAACCCCCGAATTGCGTTCACAAATATCCTCTTCCTTTACATTTGCACGTGAATGGCAGCCGTCAGGACTGCCGGATGATTATTTCCCATTGGTGGCCACTGGGAATGATGCATTTGTTAACGAAGGAGACTCGATAGTAGGCCACGGAGGTGTCGCTTTAGAAGAAGTTATCGTACCTCTGATAAAAGTAGAAAAGAGGACGCTATAATGAGCAAGCGACACGATAAACTTGGAATCAAGCAAACGATTCAGAAGCACTGGATGGATCATGTTGTCAAAATGATGTTGGCCGGTCTCTCGGAAAAAGAGATCAGAGCCGGGTTGAATGAATTTTTGGCAAACCAAAAACAAAGTGGTGGTACTGGAGAGCGCGGTAAAAAAACCTACGGTATGGCCATAAGTATTCTCGCTTCATGGTTCTCCCCTGAAAAAGAATTAATTCCTTTCAGGGATCATGCTCTTGAGCTTATACGAAATGAAAATCCACAAAAATGGCTCACATGCCACTGGGCAGTGATCTCTGCCTCATATCCGTTCTGGTTTAACGTGGCTAAACAAGTTGGAAGACTTTTTAATTTGCAGGATCAGGTCAAGCAGTCACAGGTCTTTTTCCGGCTCAAAGAGCAATACGGTGACAGGGAAACCGTGGCAAGAAATGCTCGATATGCAATCAGATCTTTTGTCGCATGGGGTGTTTTGAATGATTCCAAAGTTAAAGGCTGCTATGAACAGGGCAAAATAATGGGGATCAATGATCCTAACCTTGCAATACTATTATATGAGGCAGCTCTTCATGTTGACAAAGAAGGTAAGGCCACCCTTGGATTGCTGAAAAACAATCCCGCATTTTTCCCGTTTCAACTTCCTGTGCTGACCGGTAATTTCATCTCTCAGCATAGTAATACAATAGACGTGGTCCGTTATGGATTGGACGATGAGCTTCTGAAATTAAGGAATTAATAGATTATTATGGAACTCCTGTAAAAATTTTTTAAAATAAAATTGGCTCCACGCCTTCGTCCCAATATTTATTTAAAGGCTGTCTGTGAGAATCCGGATCGGCCTCATGTATGATTCTCATGTATGATTTATTTCACTGATCACTTTGGTGAGTAAAGGTACAATCTCAAATAGATCCATGACAATATAATAATCGCAGAGTGCAATGATAGATGCGTCTAAATCAATGTTGACGGCGATAATCATATTGGACGTTTTCATGCCTGCAAAATGCTGAATCGAGCCTGCAATCCCGCAGGCTATGTAAACTTTTGGGCTTACCTTTTCTCCTGTCTGGCCCACCTGCATTGAATAGGGCACCCAGCCTGAGTCAACTGCAGCCCTGGATGCTCCCACGGCAGCCCCTAACTGTTTTGCACAATCTGACAGGATTTTAAAATTTTCCCTGTTTTTCATGCCACGGCCGCCGGATATGATAATATCAGCATCCATGAGGTTAACATTTGAGAAATTATCTGAAGATGAAGTCTCAGGCATAACCGTTTTATTCAGCTTTATATTTTTAAACTGACCAGTGGTCTTTAAAAAATCGGTCTTAATAGTAAATGGTATGATTTCAGGTTTGGTCAATGCAGAAATATCTTTTGTCTCAGGCAGGGCATCAATTTCTCTGGTTGTTGAATCAATTGAATCGGAGGACATTGCAACTGCGGTAACTGAATCTGTGTTAACCGGTACAGCATCAATTATATTGGGTTTTATGCCAAACAAAAGATCCATTCCAGTCAGTTTAACCGTGGCAATTGTTTTTCCTGAGTACCTGAATGTTTCTGCGGTTTTTTTGTCAAAATCGATACCAATGCAATCCATCACGAGAGGGGCATCCAACTCTGCTGCAATTCTTGGAAGAAGTTCTTTTCCAATGCCGGTTGTAAGAGCTAATAAAATATGGATATCAAAAGCATTCATCGCTTCCATGACTGCTTTTGACCATGATACCGGATTCCATGCCATTTCAAAATCGTTTTCAGCACGGATTTCTATAATTTTATCAATGCCATGGGCATATAATTTCTTTTTTATTTTTTCTGCCTTAAAGTTTATCACAAAGGCATATAACTCACTGTTGCTGCCCCTTGCAGCTGTGATCATACCGTAATTTGCATTTTTTATTCTGCCGTTGGCGATCTCAATAAATATCCCTGTTTTTTCCATACCACACCTTTAATGGAACTTTTAAAAAATAATCTACGCATCCTGCTTGCCCTTTTGTCTGTTTTCACCTGCTATGATGACAGGAACATAGTTCGACTATGCACCTGTCATAACGCTTTGAAAACGAACAAAAATGGGGTTCCTTGTTAAGGGCCACAGGATATACATATATTATTTCTTTCAAGTTCCCTGAGCATAATTTTTTTTAAATAACCTTTGCCTCTTCGTGGAGAATTTTTGCAAGCTTTTCTGCAGCTACCAAAGGTGTTCCCTTAATCTCAACTGGACAGCGTTTTTTTACAAAGGGCTTAAGCTCAACAACCTCCATTGCTGCCCCGATTTTTTCAATCCCAAGTGTGTTGAAATCTATTTTCTTAATCTGTTTTCTTCTCGCTTTAACTATTTGGGGGAAAGTTGGATATTCCGGTGTGTTCAGCCCTCTGCCCGCAGCAAGTACGCAGGGAAGTGGCAGTTCATAAACATCTCTTATGCCGCCTTCCCTCTCGCTTTCAACGGTCACTTTGCTGCCTTTAATGGAAAATTTAACAACATTTGCTGCAACGGGAAACCCAAAGGCTTTTCCAATGCGAAACATTGTCTGCATGCCAACGTCATCTATGGATTCACGGCCTGTAAATATAATCCCGGGTTCACCGTCACTTTCAATGGCAGCCTTTAATGCCTTTGCCGTTGTGATAGAATCCTGTCCGGTTGCCACCATTATCAGAATACTGCGGTCTGCTCCCATTTCCATTGCAGATCTTAAGGTTTTTTCCGCATCGTCTGTTCCAAGACATACTGCCACAACTTCAGATTTTTTCAGTGATTTTTTTAACTTAACGGCTTCTGTTACAGCATGTTCATCATAGGGATTAATAAGAAAAGGGATTGATTTATCTATTGAATTTTTTCCTGAAATCACAATATTTGCTGCAGAATCAGGCACATGCTTGACACAAACATAAATTTGCATGGTTTAATTCCTCTATATATCCAGATCACCCACAGGGGGCGGCATTATGCCATTGCCATGACCATAATTCGATTATAAGGTTTCCGGTAAGCGTTCACATGGCACTGCACCTGTAGCACCGTAGTAAACGCTTACTATTTGTAAGTTGACTTTGAATGGTTACGGTTTTCGCTCATAAATCAAGTCAAGTATCAGCCATTTACAGAGAAACTTGAATTATAGTTGATCTCTCTTTTGCGTGAAAAGAAACCAACATCCATGCCGCGCTCAGTGTAAATGTATTTAAAATGAAAGGGCTCTTTATCGTGGTCAAGGCCTTTTTCACATGCATTGATAAGTTCTGCCATCATACGCCCCACAACCGGTGCATTTTTAAACTGATTCCCGCTGGAGCCAATGGCAAGGTAGAAACCGCCAAGATCTGTTTTGTCATAAATGGGAATCCAGTCATCGGAAACATCATAAAGATCACAAACGCCCTTGGGCTGGTTTGGTACCTTCATTGAGGGGATACGTTTTGCAAACCTGTAGCACTGTGCCTTCCACTGCTCAACGGTGAGCTGGTTGTCAACTCCGTGTCCGCCTTTTCCCGCATAAAAATCATCGGGATCAACCCAGGTCTGCTTGTCACATTCGGGATCTTCACTTCCGATGAGAAACATATTGCCCACTTCAGGACGTACATAGCAGCCCACATCACCGTCTGACATATGGTATCCGTCATTTAAATAATCGTAGTCTTCAGGGGAGGGGCAGTGCATAACTTCATGGCGCAGGGCCTTGGTCTTGATATTGCATCCTTCCCATACGCCTTCTGCCATTTTAGTTATTTTAAAGGAGTGAGGACCCCCAACGTTGACAACAACAGGAGCGTCAATTTTGGTTCCGTCTTTTAAAGTGATACCTGTAACTTTTCCGTTTTCACTTCTTATATCAACAACTTCCGCATTAAAAAGGAATTTGGCTCCCTTTGCCTCGGCAGCTCTCATGATATTGTGGGCGGCAAGGGCAGGATCATTAACATAGCCTCCTTCCGGACAGAAAAGAGCTCCTTCAACTTCCTTAACCGGTTCATTGAAAAATTCAGGGTCCTCGGGACGTCTCACCGGCCAGAATTCATGCAGATCAATGGGAGGTACTTCTTTTTTTATTTTTTCATTGTCCCATTCTTCATATTTAACCCCCACTTCGTCATAATTTTTTTTGACTTTTCTCCAGTCGTGGCCTTTGGATTTAATGAGAATAGACCCGGTGTTCATGTATTTTGCATAACCTTTTTCATCTTCAACATGGTCAAGATAATTCTCCCAGTCTAACCAGTACTTAAAACCCTCGTAGGCCATTGCAACACCGTCTGCCGTTGAATAGTGTGCCCTGACAATGGCGCATGATCCTGCTGTGGAACCTTCACCTGCATCAGGTTTTTTATCCACGTTCAAAGTTTTGTAACCCATTTTTGCAAGTTCATAGGCAATGGGTGTTCCGATAATACCTGCACCGATAACAATGGCATCGTATTTTTCAGTCATTTTTTCTCC
>WGCX01000199.1 GCA_015493575.1 Desulfobacteraceae bacterium
TTTATATATTGAATATACCAACAATAACGAATTAAACTGGAGGATTGTTGTGATTATTGAAAATTTTTCCATAGTAGCCCAGGGAGCAATAGAAAACGCGTGCCGTCTTGCCGTGAAAAAAGAACATCAGAATGTAACCCCATGGCATATGTTATCCGGTATAATTGAGCAGGAGCAATCTGCCAGATTATTCAAAAAGGCAAATGTTGATATTGAAAAACTGAAAACTAAAATCAGCAGTCATATTTTATCTCTTCCAAAAGCTCTTGCCAATGCCCAGGAAACACCGATTAACAGGGAGCTTGAAAAAATTTTCATTTCAGCAGAAGAGGCCGTGGATGCCATGGACGATAAATATATAGGTATCCCCCATATTCTGCTTGCCATGCTGGATAATCAGGCAATTGCCGAGGTCTTCAATGAGTCAGGTACGGATAAAGATGAATTTATTAAATTTTTAAAGGAAAGCGGAAAAGGATTTAAAAGCGGAAAAAATCTTTCAGGTGATTTTGAATATCTTAATACCTATACAACTGACCTTACAGCATATGCGAGAGAAGGCAAATTTGATCCTATAATAGGAAGAAACAATGATATTAAACTTATAGTACAGGTGTTAAGCCGCAGGATCAAAAGCAACCCTGTTATAATCGGTGAGCCCGGAGTTGGCAAGACAGCCATTGTTGAAGGACTTGCCCAGAGAATTGCCAATGGTGATGTTCCCAAAGATCTTGAGAACACGTCCATTCTCGCCCTTGATATGGGGCAGCTTCTTGCAGGTGCAAAATTCAGAGGTGAATTTGAGGAACGGTTCAAACGTGTAATTCAGGAAATTACAGATGCAGGAGATATTATACTGTATATTGATGAACTTCACATGATAGTTGGCGCAGGAGGCGGATCAGAAGGCGCCATGGATGCTGCAAACCTGTTAAAACCGGCTTTGTCAAGGGGGGAAATCCGCTGTATGGGCTCAACAACCCTTGAAGAATACAGAAAATATATTGAAAAGGATACAGCATTGATGCGCAGGTTTCAGACCGTTATGATTGATGAGCCTACGCTTGAAGAAACCCTTACAATACTGCGCGGTATAAAGGAAAAATATGAAATGCACCATGGCGTTCAGATCCTGGATGCAGCTCTATCATCTGCTGCATCATTATCCCAGCGTTATATTACGGATCGCTTTCTGCCCGATAAAGCCATAGATCTCATAGATCAGACAGCTGCAACCGTGAGAATAGAACTTGCATCAAAACCAAAAGAAATAGAAGAAATTGACAGGGAAATAGTCAAGCTTAAAATTGAAATGCGTGCACTTGAAAATGAAACAGATGATAAAATGGTGGAGCTGTTTGAACAAACAAAGGCAACTCTTGAAGAACTTGAGCAGGAAAGCAGAACTCTTACTGAGACATGGGAGCGGGAAAAAAATGCAATAACAGAAGTTCAGGACGCACGGAAGGAACTTAATGATGCCAGAAAAGAGCTTGAACAAAAAATAAAGGAAGAAGATTTTTCAAAGGTTGCGGAACTTCAATACAAGGTTATTCCCGAATGCGAAAAAGTTCTTGAAAAATATGCAGATGTGGATGTCTCCGATTCAAAATTTGTAAAAAGGGCAATCAATGATCAGGATATTGCAGTTACAGTATCAAATCTTACAGGAATACCGGTTGCCAAAATGCTCGGTGAGGAAAAAGACCGGCTGATCAATCTTGAAGACCATCTGCAGCAAAGGGTAAAAGGGCAGGATGATGCCATACAAGTCATTGCAAAAGCCGTAAGAAGGGCAAGAGCGGGAGTACAGGACGCTCAACGTCCATTGGCCTCTTTTCTGATGCTTGGCCCTACGGGAGTTGGAAAAACCGAGCTTGCCAAAACCCTTGCTGAATTCATGTTCAACGATGAACACGCACTTATCCGTTTCGATATGAGTGAATTTATGGAAAAGCATTCCGTGGCAAGACTTGTAGGAGCTCCTCCCGGATATGTGGGCTATGATGAAGGAGGGCTGTTAACCAATAAGGTCAGAAGAAAACCATATTCCGTTGTATTGTTTGATGAAGTGGAAAAGGGACACCCCGATGTTTTTAATCTTTTCCTGCAGCTTTTTGATGACGGCAGGCTTACAGACAGTCAGGGGCAGGTGGTAAATTTCACCAATACCATAATCCTGATGACTTCAAATCTCGGGTCTGAAAATATAAAACCCGTTGAAAATGAGGAAGAAGCTCAATTGATGAATAAGGGCATAATGGATGCTGTCCGTTCCCATTTTCGTCCTGAATTTTTAAACAGGCTTGATGATATTCTCGTATTTAAGCAATTAACCCGGGAAGTTATGAAACCAATTGTTGACATACAGCTTGGAAGGCTGAAAAAACTTCTTGCCGGCAAGAAGATAGAAATTGAAATCGATGGTGAGACAAGAGAACTCCTTGCCAGTGAAGGATTTAATCCGCTGTACGGTGCCCGTCCTTTAAAGCGCGTTATCCAGACCAGACTACAGGATCTGCTTGCAGAAAAAATAATCCAGGAAGAAATTAAAGAGGAAGATACTGTTTTTGTCATGGTATCCGGTGATGAGATCATTATAGGTACGGATAAAAAAGAAGTTGCAGACAAAAAGAATGCTGCAGATGAAGACAAAAGGGTTGCAGATGAAAAGAGAGCTGCAGAGGAAAAGATAGCTGCAGAGGAAAAGATAGCTGCAGAGGAAAAGATAGCTGCAGAGAAAAAATTGGATGAAGAAGGAGAAGAAACTGCGGATACAGGGAATATTACTTATGAGAATGATATCCCGAATGCAAAAGAAGCTTCAGACGGAAACCAATCAGATGAATAATGACTTCAAACCAAGTCAGAAAATTAATACTCGATTATCAAATTTTTATCGAACATTAAAGATTTAAGAGGGTCAGGCTTTCCTTATTGTCATTATCTCAACTTTTGAGGTTAACATATATTTATAGTTTGATAACAACGAATAAGAAAAGCCTGACCCCCGTTTTGAAAAAATTTCAATTAAAAAACTTGA
>WGCX01000200.1 GCA_015493575.1 Desulfobacteraceae bacterium
GAACATTAAAGATTTAAGAGGGTCAGGCTTTCCTTATTGTCATTATCTCAATTTTTGAGGTTAACATATATTTATAGTTTGATAACAACGAATAAGAAAAGCCTGACCCCCTTTTTGGAAAAATTTCATTTAAAAAACTTGATAATCGAGTTTTAATAAAAAATAGAGTTTTTTTATGAGTCGAAGAATCAAATCCATGAACATGGATTCAATTGTAAAATATATCATTTATGTGAACTCGGGGATTTTTATTGCAAGTCTCATTATAAGCGGCAGGCATATGGGGTTTTCATTGAACCCGTTTACAGCTTTATCCCCTTCAACAAACAGTCTTATTTTTCTTGGTGCAACAGGCACCATTCCCATTAATCAATACCATGAATGGTGGTCTCTCATTGCGGCCAACTGGCTCCATGGCAGTCTTATGCACATTGTATTTAACATGATTGCCCTTGTTGAAACTGCCCCTCTTGTCATCAGTGAATATGGCGTACACAGGATGTTCATAATTTATACCTTGAGCGGTATTTTTGGCTTTTATCTCTCATATATTGCAGGGGTAATGGTGACAATCGGTGCTTCTGCCGCCATCTGCGGGCTCATAGGAGCTGCACTTTTTTTTGGCAGATCAAGGGGCGGGACCTTTGGCAGGGCGGTTTTCAAGCAGACTTCAGTTTGGGTTATATCTATTTTTATATTTGGACTTCTCATCCCTAATATCAACAATTACGGCCATGGAGGAGGACTTGCAGCCGGAATTTTTTTTGGCTGGCTTCTGGGGTACAATGAAAAAAAAAGAGAAAATAACCTGCATAAAATCATCTCTTTTGCATGTGCGCTTTTAACCGGGCTGATTCTGATATGGGCGCTCATCTCTGCTTTTTCCTTAAGTTTTTTCTAAATTTTCGATCCTAATGTTGTTGGATATTGACATAAATATGTAATTTGATTAATTAACAGCCCATGAATACTTCATTTATATCAAAACCCTATGGAAATACAGATGATCTTGTAAACCTTCTTGCAGATGACAAGCGCAGTGCTTTGTTAAAAAAACTGACATCTTCAATGCCCGATGTCATACTTAACGATCGTCAGATCTGTGATTTTGAACTGCTTGCAACGGGTGTGTATACTCCTCTGAAAGGGTTCATGAAGCAGATAGATTATGAATCGGTTCTTGACCGGATGCGTCTTGAAACAGGTGAACTCTGGCCATTACCTGTGTGTCTTGATATTCCGGAGATTCTCGCCGTAACCCTTGAAGCGGGTCAGTCCGTTGTTCTGCGTGATCCCGAGGGTTTTCTTCTTGGAATAATGGAAGTTGAGGATATCTGGCCCGTTGATTGTGAAAAAGAAGCTTTTGGAATTTATGGAACTGCAGATAAAAAACATCCAGGAGTGAATTACCTTTTTAACAGATCGGGACATTACTATATTGGAGGTGATGTAGAAGCGCTGAGCCTTCCCATTCATTCTGATTTTAAACAGATAAGAATGACCCCTTTTGAGGTGAGGAATATCTTTGCAAGGCTTGGATGGAAAAGGGTTGTGGGATTTCAGACCCGCCAGCCAATACACAGGCCCCAGTTTGAGATGACACTCCAGGCCATGGAAAAAGCAAGGGCAAATCTTCTGCTTCTGCCAGTTGCAGGGGTAACAAAACCCGGTGATTTTGATCATTATACCCGCATGAGATGCTATAAAAAAGTTGCATCCCACTATCCTCCGGATTCTTTGGTAATGAGCCTTCTTCCCCTTGCCATGCGCATGGCAGGGCCAAGGGACGCCCTTTTGCATATGATAATCGGGAAAAATTTCGGGTGTACCCATTTTGTCATAGGCCATGATCATGCAAGTCCCGGTAAGGACAGTTCAGGTAAACCTTTTTATCCCTATGATGATGCCATTGTTTTTGCAGAAAAAGCTTCAGCGGAAGTGGGTGTTAAAGTTATATCCTTTGAAAAAATGGTATATTTCCCCTTTGAGGATGAATACAGAATTGAAAAAGATGTTCCTGAGAATGGGGAAAGGATATCTTTTTCAGGTTCTGATATCCGCAAGAGAATCCGTTCCGGGAAAAAAATTCCCGACTGGGCCACATTTCCTGAAGTTATAGATGAATTGAAAAAATCCTATCCCCCTCCATCGGAGCAGGGACTTACAATTTTTCTTACCGGTCTTTCAGGGGCTGGAAAATCAACCATAGCAAGGGTTATTTACAGCAGATTTATGGAAATCGGGAACAGACCGGTGACTCTCCTTGACGGGGATATTGTGAGAAGAAACCTGTCCAGTGAGCTGAAATTTTCAAGGGAGCACAGGGATATTAATGTTCGGCGAATCGGCTTTGTTGCTGCGGAAATCACAAAAAACAGGGGTGTTGCAATATGCGCTCCCATTGCACCCTATGAAAAAACGCGGTGTGAAATAAGGTCTTCCATTGAGGAATACGGCGGTTTTTTTGAAATTCATGTTTCAACTCCCATTGAAGAATGTGAAAAAAGAGATAGAAAAGGGATGTATGCAAAGGCAAGGGCAGGACTTTTAAAGGGCTTTACAGGAGTTGATGACCCATATGAAATTCCTGTCAAACCTGAATTGAGAATCAACACAATAAATCTGACCCCGAATGAAGCCGCCCAGGAAATTATGCTGTTTATAAGTCAGAAAGGATTCATTTGACGGCCATGAGGCAGATCCGGATGTATCCGGTCTGTCGGGTATGGACGATAAAGTATAAAATTTATGATAACTATTGAATCGATTTCAAAGAGTTTTGGCGGGCAGATCCTTTTTCACAATGCAGGATTCCAGATCAATACCGGTGAAAAAATAGGCCTTGTGGGCAGGAACGGTCATGGCAAAACAACACTTCTTAAGGTGATAACAGGAGAGGAAGAGCCCGATACCGGGGCTGTGCGTATCCCCAATGGCTACAGGCTTGGGTATCTTACCCAGCACATAAATTTTTCAGAAGACCAGGTGATAAAGGAGTGTATGAAAGGGCTTCCTGAAAGTGAAAAAGATCACTACTGGAAAGCTGAAAAAATACTTGCAGGCCTTGGATTTTTAAACGGGGAGATGGAGATGCACCCCGATGAATTTTCCGGTGGCTTCCAGGTCAGGCTGAACCTTGCAAAGATTCTGGTTTCAGACCCCGATCTTCTCATACTTGATGAACCCACCAATTATCTTGATATCACATCCATACGCTGGATTTCCGGTTTTCTTTCATCCTGGCCAAGGGAGATTCTCCTTGTAACCCATGACAGGAGTTTCATGGACAGAGTTGTCACCCACATTGCCGGGATTCACAGACATACCGTGAGAAAAATAAAGGGAAATACCGGAAAATATTACGCCAGGATTGCCCAGGATGAAGAGATCTATGAAAAAACAAGGGTCAATGAAGAAAAACGGCGTAAAGATATGGAAACCTTTATAACAAGGTTCCGTGCAAAGGCAAGGCTCGCAGGACTTGTGCAGTCCAGGATAAAAGCCCTTGAAAAAATGGGGAAAAAAGAGAATCTCCATAAACTTGAATCCCTTGAATTTTCTTTTCAAGACCTTGTTTTTTCAGGGAAACAGGTTATTACAGCTGAAAATTTATGCTTTTCCTATGACAGAGAAGAAAAACTCATTGAAAATTTTAATTTTACTCTTTTTCCAAAGGACCGGGTTGCAATTATTGGGAAAAACGGTAAAGGCAAGACAACACTTTTAAAACTTTTATCTCAAAACCTTAAACCGGTGTCCGGTGAAGTCAGGTACAATCCGGGTGTTGAACCGGGATACTTTGAGCAGACAAATATTCAGTCCCTTAACGCTAATTTGACAATTGAAGAGGAAATACTCTATTCCAACGGTGATCTTGACAGGCAGCAGGCAAGAAATATATGCGGAGCAATGATGTTTGAAGGGGACAATGCCTTAAAGCGTATTTCAGTCTTGTCAGGGGGGGAAAAAAGCAGGGTGATGCTTGCAAAACTTCTTGCAGAACCTTTAAACCTTCTTCTCCTTGATGAACCCACAAACCATCTTGACATGGAGTCCAGCGATTCCCTTGTCGCCGCACTTGATAATTTTGCAGGCTCTGTCATACTTGTAACCCATAATGAATTATTTTTGTATTCCCTTGCAAACAGGTTAATTGTATTTAAGGATAACACAATTAAAGTTTTTGAAGGAACCTATGAGGAATTTCTTGAAAAGGAAGGCTGGGGTGATAATAAAAGGGCAGTGGAGAACACATTAAATAAAGCAGAAAAAAATTTCAGTCATACCGAAAGGTCTTCTGAAAGTAAATTTTCAGGCAGATCGGATAACAAGGGACAAGTCCTGCAAAAAGGTAAAAAGGGACAGTTAAAAAATAAAGGTAACGGAAATGGTGTCCAGGATGGAGTAAAACTTTCCAGAAAGGAGATCAGGAAAAAACGATCTGAAATAATTGCCCAGCGATCCCGTGTTTTAAACCCGCTTAAAAAAAAGATTGACAGAACCGAACATAAGATAGATTCTCTTGAAAAAGAGATGAAAAATCTTAATGTTGAGCTTCAGGAATCAGTTACTGCCGGAAATGGGAAAGAGATCGCTTCTCTTTCACGAAAAATTGCAGAAATCCAGAAAGAAATTGATATTTTATTTGATGACCTTGAAAATTTTATGGATGAGTTTGATAAAAAGAAACTTATGTTTGAAGAAAAATTCAATGAATAATTTCATTAACCGCCATGAGGCGGATCTGGAGACTCTCAGACGGCCTCAAAGAATCAAAGATTCTGACAAAAAATGGGCCGGCGTGAAGCCAACTCTAAGAATTTAAGGTGCTTTATAGGAGTTTCATTTTTTGTCAAAATCTCTGATTTTGTGCCCGGCAGGGCATGTGGGTTTTTATAAAAAACAGTCAGAGCCCTTGATTTTACCGGAAAACAGACAAGCAGGGACAACACGGTTTTAAAATCAATTTAAAAAGAATAATTAATAGTTTGCAAGGTAAATAATGTAATGGATAAGAAAAAAATACAATTGATTCTCGGTGTAATACTTGTCATGGCAGGGATGGGGGTGTTTTACAGAATTCCCCAGGTTATGCCGAAGGTAGCCACTATAAAGGCTTTTTCATCAAGCCTTGGGATCATTAAATTTTCATTTTATATGCTTGGTGTATTTCTTATTTTTGCCGGAGTAAAAAAGATACATGATAATAAAAATGGTAATAAAACAGACCGAACTTAAACAACAGGAGAATATAAATGAATAAAGCTTCCCGGGCAAGGCAGTCAAGATCCACAAGTCTTAAATCCACCATTAAGGATCAGTCCGGAGCAGGTAAGGTACGTATTGGAGAGATTCTTTCCAAAGAAGGCCAGATCACAAGTATTCAGCTTAAGGCAGCCCTTGATCAACAGAAAAAAACAGGTGGAAGACTCAGTTCCATTCTCCTCTCAATGGGATTCATAGATCCTGATACCATTATTAATGTCCTTGGCAGAATTTATAATTATGAAGTTGTAAGACTTTCCGACATAAAACCGGATTCTGCAGTCCTGAAACTTGTTCCTTTTGAAACAGCAAAAAAATACATGGCGTTTCCCCTTGGTATAAAAGGGGATGACCTTGTTGTCACCATGACAGAACCTACCGATACGGGTGCTGTTGAAGAATTCCAGCAGGAAACAGGGAAAAATCTCAAGCTGTGTGTATCAACGGAAAATGATATAATAGAGGCATACAGGGATTTTTTCAAAATAAGCGAAGAAGAGTACAAGGAATTTATTCATTTTGAAGAGGACGTTGAAGATGATGAGCCTGTCACTTCTGTGGAAGACTTTGGTTCCCTTGTGTCCGAAGCTGCTGAGGAACTTGAGGTTCAGGCTGTTGATGACGACAGCTATGATGAATTCATGGCTTCTGACGCACCGATTATAAAACTTGTCAATGGAATTTTAATTAAAGCGATAAGTGACGGGGTAAGTGATATTCATATTGAGCCATTTGAGAAATCACTCCAGGTAAGATACAGGCTTGACGGCTCCCTGTACAAAGCGATGAACCTTCCTTTATCCATTAAAAATGCAGTTATTTCCAGACTGAAAATCCTTGCTGAACTTGATATAGCGGAACGGCGAATCCCCCAGGACGGCAGAATTAAACTCCGTATGGGCAAACGAAAATCCGTAGACTTCAGGGTATCAACACTTCCCACTCTTTTTGGTGAGAGCGTTGTTATGCGTATACTTGACCAGAGTGCTTTAAATGTGGATCTCTCCAAACTGGGATTTGAGCAGAAAACTTTTGCCGGAATTAAGCGATGTATCAGCCGTCCCTATGGACTTCTGCTTGTTACAGGACCTACCGGAAGCGGAAAAACAACCACTCTTTATTCCATCTTGAACAGGCTGAACAAGGAAGATACCAAAATCCTCACTGCTGAAGATCCTGTGGAGTTCAATTTCAAGGGAATCAACCAGGTACCGGTTAAGGAGGAGGTCGGTATGACCTTTGAAGCAGCCCTTAAATCTTTTTTACGCCAGGATCCTGATATTATCATGGTTGGAGAGATAAGGGATCTTTCCACGGCTGAAATAGCTATAAAAGCTGCCATGACGGGTCATCTTGTGTTCAGTACGCTCCATACCAATGACTGCCCCTCAACAATAGGGCGACTGATTGATATCGGAATCCCTTCTTATATGCTTGCATCTGCAGTTACAATGGTTCTGTCCCAGCGTCTTACAAGAAGGCTGTGTCCTGAATGCAAGCAGGTTGTGACCGGTTATGATCCTGCAGAACTTGAACTCCAGGGTTTTTCCAAGGAAGAAATTCCCACACTTAAACTTTATGGTCCAAAAGGATGTCCCCGCTGCAATGGTACCGGGTACAAGGGGAGGGTGGGACTATACGAACTTATGGAAGTCACCGATGAAATTTCCAAGGCAATTAATGCATCTCTTCCCGAAGACCAGTTGAGAAAACTTGCCATTCAGGAGGGGATGACAACGCTAAGGGATGCAGGTCTTGAAAAAGTAAGGCAGGGTGTGACTTCCTTTGAAGAGGTGCTGCAGAAGACCACAATAACAAAAGAGGCTCTTCCTGCGTATCTTGTGAATCCCGATGTTGAAAGATATGAGGATAAAGATGTAATTATCCGGGAGGGAAATACGGATATCGATTTTTTCAAACTGGTACAGGGAGCCGTTTATGTTGTAAAAGGGGGTAAAAAAATAGCGGAAATTGTACAACCCAATGAATATTTCGGTGAAATGTCCGCCATCACAGGTGATCCAAGATCAGCATCCATTATTTCCAAGGGAAGATCTGTTATAAAAAGGTTTCCCGGGGATAAGCTTCCCGAGGTCATTGAGAAATATCCCGATGTTGCAAAATATCTGTTTGGGATACTGGCCGATCGTCTTAACAAGGCTGATAAATCCCTAATTAACATGATTAAAAGGAATAAAATGATATCTGCCGGGAAAAAATAATACGCAGGGGAATTAAAGTATGAAATATGATGAGATAAAGGAAAATCTTAAAATAAAATCATGTTCATGGTTAGTGACCGGAGCCGCGGGTTTTATAGGCTCCAATCTTGTTGAAACCCTTTTACTGCTCAATCAGAAAGTTACAGGCTTAGATAATTTTTCCACGGGGTTTCAACATAACCTTGATCAGGTCAGACAATCTGTCAGTGATGAACAATGGGCATCTTTTGTTTTTATTAAAGGAGATATACGCAACCTCGAAACATGCAGAACAGCATGTGAAAATAAGGATTATGTGCTCCACGAGGCAGCTATCGGGTCTGTTCCGAGATCCGTTGAAGATCCGGTATTCACAAATGAAAACAATATCACGGGTTTTTTAAATATGCTTGTTGCATCAAGGGATGCCGGTGTAAAACGGTTTGTATATGCAGCATCAAGTTCCACCTATGGGGATGACCCGGGCCTTCCCAAAAAAGAGGATAAAATAGGCAGACCCCTTTCACCCTATGCCGTGACAAAATATGTAAATGAACTGTATGCAGATGTTTTTGCCACCACCTATGGTTTTAACTCAATTGGATTAAGATATTTCAATGTTTTTGGAAAACGCCAGGATCCCAATGGGGCATATGCAGCGGTAATACCCCTGTGGTTTGCAGGAATGATAAAAAAAGAGAAAATCTTTATCAATGGCGATGGTGAAACAAGCAGAGATTTCTGCTACATCGATAATACAGTCCAGGCAAACATTCTTGCAGCAGTTACGGAAAAAGAAAAATCATTAAACACTGTTTATAATGTTGCATTTGGAGAACGTACCACCTTAAATGAACTCTTTTCGCTAATTAAGGAGAGAATAAAAAATAAATACCCTGAAGCTGAGACCATTCAACCCCGTTACAGGGACTTCAGAGAAGGTGATGTCCGCCATTCCCTTGCAGATATTTCTAAAGCCTCACATCTCCTTGGATATGATCCGACGATATCCGTAAAAAAAGGACTTGATCTTGCTGCGAACTGGTATATGGAGCACTTAAGGATCGAAAATTTTATAAGTTGAACGAAATTGCTTGTCTTCCGGCCCATCTACTGCGTTGCATCAAAGGCCGAATACGTTGAGTATGCAACCTTTAATGCGCCTTGTACATGGGCCGGAATTCTGCGCTATTTCTGTTCAACTTGTTTCATCTCCGATCCTAAAATAAAATTTTAATCTTTTCCGGACTCAAATTGAGTTGAAGATGGAGTGCTGGCCGAATATTTACTTATATTTTTTTTACATGCAGGAATCAAAAACAGGAATCAAAAAAGGGATTAACTGAAAAATGGTTAATCCCTTTTATTTTACTGGTAGGCACGAGCAGACTTGAACTGCTGACATCTACCATGTCGATCTGAATTAACGGGTTTTCCGGTTTTTTTGTCTTTTATTCATTAGTGCCTGTATCCCTTTGTTTATAACCGTTTCATGACTTTTCTGCTCTTTTTGTTTTTGTCTATTTTTGCCTTGTTTAAAAGATACCGGTCACAAAGTGGTCACAATTTTGTCAATGTTGTGTACGTGCATAAAACCTTTTTTACCAGGGTAATTAAATTACCCTGCAGGGATAATTTCACGCTTAAAATTGAAGTTCTTCATCACGCCACCGCTTGAAATTATCCACCAGACCTTTTGATGTTACTTCTCCCTCTCTTTTTCTCGCTCGGCTAATTCCACATCAATGATTTCTTTGATTTCTTGCGCTGCCTGGCTCAGTGTTGTTGCAATGCCAGTACACCCTGCATGGCTCACATCCCGGGTTTCCTCACTTTTGACTGGAAAGAATAAATCTGCAATGCCAAAGATTTGTGATAACTGAAGAACTACGTCTTCGAGGGTTTGAATTGCATTTGATATCTCCTCAAATAAAAATGGGGCAGAAGGTGAACTAAAGCTCATAAAAAGCTTTTCCGGTCGTTTCCGATTCCGGCACCATGCCCCAAAATATGTATTTGAATTATCTTGACAAAAGAAACGCTCCAATTTATAAACATCCAAATTCAAGTTGCTTTTTATGGCTTATGGTTTATTATTAAACAAAGGAGGTGTTATTATGGCAAAACTGATAAAACCAACACCGAAATTAGACAAACATTCCTCACGGCTGTTTTTAAAGCAAGTAGCTGAAAATATCGAAAAAAAAACAAGGGCTATCCCTACTCCTAATATTGACAATACAATCCGTTCAATCATGTGTGATGCTCTCCGGAACAAGAAACGAAATTCATAATACTAAGTTCTCTTTAATCCCTTTAAAAACGAAAGATGATTTTCGGACATGGGAAATAGTCTGCTTTAATTGCGGGCAAAAAGATCTTAACGAATTTTTCCAATTAGATGCCTATGCGCATTCTAAGGAATTTTTAGCGGTAACATATTATTTACAGCCTATTGAAGCCACAGAGGAAAATATTTTTTACCCTGTGGCTTTGGTGTCTTTGTTGAATGATAGAGTAGAAATTACAAGAGAAGAACGTAAAAAAGAACAAAGAATTTTATATTATGACCTTAAAAGATTTGTTGTTTAATAAAACTTTTCTGTAATCCTTATATGACTCTTGTTGAAAACGGTCGCCGGCGACGATTTTGCCATAAACTTCTGCAACCCATATATAGTTTTGTTGCATTCTTTCTTACAGATTCCGGAGTTGCTGGTTGAGCGAGCTCAATTAATACCTGTGTTGGAAGTGTGTGTTGACTCGGCCCGTTTTTCGGCTGAGTGAATACTATAATGGAACCCAGAATCTGAACCAGTTGCTAAGAGACATAACAAGTGCTAAAGCCAGGTTCAGATTCACACCGAAACAGGAGGTCCATGAGAAAGAATTACAGCGGAAAACTTAAGGCAAAAATGGCAATTGATATGATTCGAGAACAAGAAACTGTGGCTGAATTATCATCCAGATATGAAGTTCATCGATCACTGCTTACCAAATGGAAAAAAGAGGCAATAGAAGGGTTGCCGGAACTTCTTTCAAAGACAAAAAAGAACAAAAACGATAATCAAAATTTGATATCAGAATTATACATCCTTCATTTCACGGTTGACACTTTTTAAAAAAACAAGCTTGAGACGAAATAAGTGCAACATTTTCTTCAAATTCAACACGAACCAATTAATGAATTTTCCACCTTAAGAAAGATCCTCTCGTCAATGCGGCAAATCTTCCAGCTCGCGGTCAAACGTAACTATTGTCAAATAAACCCTGTGGATTTTTCGGACAAACCCAAAAGCCAAGAACCAGACAAGGAAATTACAATTCTCACAAGAGAACAGACCACAACTTTTTTAAATGCTGTCAAAGATCAAAAATATAATATGTTGTTTTCATTGGCTATATTTAGCGGAGCCAGGCAAGGTGAACTCCTTGGCCTGAAATGGCCGGATATTTTATGGGAAGACAAGCAGATATTCATTCAGAGAAGTTATAATAATGGGGTGTTTTACGACGTCAAAACAAAGAACTCAATACGAAAAGTTGACATAGGACCGGCCATGCTCAAGCAGTTAAAGGAATGGAAATTGGCCTGCCCACCAGGTAAATTTGATCTTGTTTTTCCGACAGAAAAAGGAACACCAATGAACCATAACAATATGGTAACCAGATATTTCCTGCCAGGCCTCAAAGCTGCAGGACTCGAAAGAATCCGATTTCATGCTCTGCGGCATACCTACGCAAGTTTGTTAATTGACCAGGGTGAAAATATTAAATACATCCAGTCGCAGCTCGGTCACAGTAACCCAACTGTCACACTGAACGTTTATGCCCATCTCATGGATAAAAAAAATCAGGACGCTGCAATTAAACTTGAACAGACTGTTTTAATGAATCGGTCACAAAATGGTCACAAAAATTAAAAAAGGATTAACCGATTTCGGTTAACCCCTTGATTTTACTGGTAGGCACGAGCAGACTTGAACTGCTGACATCTACCATGTCGAGGTAGCGCTCTACCAACTGAGCTACGCGCCTGAAAAATTTTGATTTGTTAATAGCATTTGATTATTTTTATGTCAAGAAAAATGAGATTAGGATCGGAGATTAAATAAGTTGAACAGAAATAGCGCAGAATTCTTACCCCATGTACAAGGCGCATTAAAGGTTGCATACTCAACGTATTTTTGCCTTTGATGCAACGAAGTAGATGGGAAAAGAAGACAAGCAATCTCGTTCAACTTATAAAATTTTCGATCCTTAACTGCTCTTGAAAAATAATCTGCATAGAAATAGTCTGCCAGGAAACAATCTGTATTGATGATCTAAAAGTTGTGCTACTCAGAAATATGTGCGGCTTCAATATCTGATTTACTCACCGGTTTGGTTTTATTTACAGGGACAAATTTGATTGTAAGAGAAGCATCCTTTACATCGGATATCTCAATTCCAAAGGAATCAAATGTCTGCAGCATCAAAGCATTGGCAAGTTTTTTTGCGCTTCCGAGAAATTTTATGTCAGCCACGGCCTGGTCAGATCCAAGTTCCTTTGTCTGGATATCCTGAATTCCGTCCATTTTATTCATTATTCTTTTCAGCATGATGAAACTTGACAGATAGTCTGTCCCTTTAATTGTAATTTCAATGATCCCGGGACCGTTGTTCTGTTCGATAAGATGCTGATCTATTGCTGCTACAAGCTCTTCTCCCGCAAGAGTACCCGCCTTGTTAAATGCTTCTTCGATACCGGTTTCACTGACGGCATTTTGTGCTACGGCTTTTGTTTTTACAGAAGCTATTCTGTCACCGGTATCTGTCCTGAATGCTTTAAGGGAAACATCTGCCTGATATGATTTTTCATCTCCCATTGTATTTAATGTTTCCTTTGCCACGGCACTTCCGATAACAACTATATCCGCATTTATCTCAAGTCCAAGTTTGATTGCCGCATTGGAATCATGGATGGAATCAAAGGTGATGCCAAGGGTTTCAGGATCTGGTCTTGGATCACCTTTTCCGGCAATTTTACAGATATGACTGTTTGTAATGTAAGCTGCAACAGCGTTTTCAGTTATGGATTTGTAAGGGAGAGGATTTTTACCCCACCAATACCTTGGAAGGATTTCTCCGGGGACCTGTTCGGAGATAAGAAGCAACACCTTTGGGATTAGATTTTTTTTATTTAAAATGCCTTTTTCCGTAAAAAGCGCATTCAATGCTGCAGTATCGACTTTTGATTCAACAGCAACAATATAGTGATTGCTTTTGTCAAGTTCATTTAAGAGCCTGTATGTTACAACATATTTTTGAGGATTTTCAAGCACATTGTCGTAAATAATACCAAGGTTTGCAGTAAGATCGGATCTTGTAAGCATGGATGAGACAACCTCGGCAACTGAAATTGAAATGGCTCTTTTAATTGCTCCATCCTTTGCAAAAGCGGTGTTCCCGTTCACAATTGAACTGCTTCCAAGTGCGACAACCGTTTTTACATCGGCAGCGCCTGTGCCGCACTCACCCGATCCACAGCTGATCATCAGCATAATCATGATGACAAGGGGTAAGATGAGACTATGTATTCTGTTTTTTCTGTTAATGATAGTAATTTTATTCATAATTTTTATACTTTTCTTGCAACGGCATAATCAGCGAGCATCATCATCACATCCTTTGATTCTGAAGCCTCAAAAATATCAAGGCACGATTTTGCCTTTATGGCATGGTCGTTTGCCTTTGATTCTGTATATTCAATTCCACTGTATTTGTAAAGCATGTCAGTTAAATTTTTAAAATCATTTTCATTAAACAGAGAAGCCTTAATGATTTTTTCCATCCACAGCCGGTCTTTTCTGTCTGCCCTGGCAAGGGCAGCGATAAGGGGCAGGGTAAGTTTTCCTTCCCTTAAATCTGCCCCGGGGTTTTTCCCCATGGTAATGGCATCTGCCGTATAATCAAGGAGATCATCTGCCATCTGAAAGGCTATGCCGAGGTTATATCCATAATCGGAAAGGGCTTTTTCTCTTTTTTTCTCTTCACTGTCTTTTAAAACATTATTTTTGCCGCGGCCATGGGCAAAAACAGCCCCGCTTCTGCATGCACCCTGGATCAATACAGCTGTTTTCCGTCTGATAACATCCATATACTCTTCTTCAGTTAGAGCAATATCGTTTTTTCTTGCAAGCTGGTCAATCTCTCCCTGGGACATTTCTTCGGTGATTTTTGCTATGATTTTAATAATTTGAGGAATTCTCGTCATGGATGCAATGGTTAAGGATCTTGCAAGGAGGAAATCTCCGGTGAGCACGACCTTGGGAGCACTCCACTTTGCATGGGCAGCCTTTTTTCCCCTCCTCATTTCTGCTTCGTCCACCACATCATCATGGAGAAGGGTTGCCGCATGGAGGTACTCAAATATGATTGAAAAATCGATTTCATTTTTGTTATTGCAGCCGCACATCCTGGCACTTAACACCATTAAAAGCGGTCTGAGCCTTTTCCCGCCGCTAAACAGGAGATGGCCTGCAATATCGGAAACAATGTCAAGGCAGGGGGCAAGGTTTTCGTGCAAAGCTGTTTCAATATCTAAAAGATCATCTTTAACCTTTGATAAAATTTTGGTTTTAAGATCCTGATTCATGGCATTTCAATTTCTCCTGCAAGGTCATATTCAAATGTTTCTGTAACTCTTACATCAACAAAGCTGCCAATTTCAAGTCCTGATCCGTAAATAAATGTAATTCCGTCAACTTCAGGAGCCTGAAATGATGTTCTGCCAAGAAAAATACCATCATCCGGATTCTCTTCAATAATCACTTTATAGACTTTTCCAAGGTGTTTTTTATTTATTTTTTCCGATATTTCTGCCTGTAGTGCCATGATAATATCCTGCCTTTGACGTGCAAGATCTTCAGGAACATGATTTTTAAAATTGTGGGATACAAGATCTTTTGAGTCGGAATAGGTAAACACCCCAAGGTTGTCAAATTTTATCTCCTTAATAAAATTTAAAAGAATTTTAAAATCTTCATCGGTTTCGCCCGGGAACCCTGTGATGATTGTTGTTCTTAAAACTGCATCAGGATCGGTTTTTCTGATGAATTTAAAAAGAGAATAAAGATCTTGTTTTGTATACGGCCTGCCCATCTTTTTTAAAATTCTGGAACTTGCATGCTGAACAGGCACATCATAATATGTGCAGACTTTTTTTAATTTTGAAATGCATTTTATTATTTCATGGCTTAGAGAAGATGGATGGGTATATAGAAGCCTTAACCATACCTCAC
>WGCX01000201.1 GCA_015493575.1 Desulfobacteraceae bacterium
GGCTTTTCTTATTCGTTGTTATCAAACTATAAATATATGTTAACCTCAAAAGTTGAGATAATGACAATAAGGAAAGCCTGACCCTCTTAAATCTTTAATGTCCGATAAAAACTTGATAATCGAGGTGTTGGCCGAATATTTAACTATTTCATACAAAATAACCTGTAATTTCAATATGTCAAGACGATTTTGACCTGGATAATCCGGAGATCGCTATCATGAGAACAGATATGGCGGCAGGTGTCATTCCGTCAATCCTCGATGCCTGTCCAAGGGATTCCGGCATCACTTCAGCAAGTTTTTCCTTCATCTCATTGGAAAGCCCGTGTATTAAAGAAAAATCAATACCCTTTGGGATTTTAATCTTTTCCATATTTTTAAATTTCTTAATTTCCTTTAACTGCCTGGCGATATACCCCTGATACTTGATTTCTATTTCCACCTGCCTTTTAACCCGCGGGCTTACAGGACCCGTTGCAGGGCATAAATATTCAACATCAAGATAACTCATATCCGCCCTTTTCAGGAGCTGATCAAGTTTGACTCCAGTACTTATCAAAGGGGATTTTTTCGATTCAAGCCATGCATTAACTGATTTTGAGGGCTTAATAATGGTTTTCTGTATTCTCTTGATCTCTTTTTCCGTGCAGTTTTTGATTTCCCTTGTGAGTTTTAATCTGTCCTCATCCACAAGCCCCATTGAAAAGCCCTTTTCAGCAAGCCTTAAATCTGCATTATCCTCCCTTAACATCAAACGGTATTCCGCCCTTGAAGTAAACATCCTGTAAGGTTCCCTTGTTCCCCTTGTGACAAGATCATCCACCATTACACCCATATAAGCCTCTGACCTGTCAAGGATAAAAGGCTCCCTTTTCTGTACCCGGCATGCAGCATTAACCCCTGCCCACAAGCCCTGGGCAGCAGCTTCCTCATATCCCGAGGTTCCATTGATCTGGCCTGCAAGAAAAAGTCCTTTGACAGATTTTGTTTCAAGTGTGGGATTTAACTGCTTTGGATTGATATAATCATATTCTATTGCATATGCCGGCCGCATGATTTCAGCATGTTCCAGTCCTTCTACGGAACGTACAAATTCGATCTGAATCTCCATGGGCATGCTGTTGCCAAGGCCGCTTGCATATATCTCTTCTGTATCAACTCCTTCATGTTCAAGGATTATCTGGTGGGACTGCCGCTGGGGGAATTTTACGATTTTATCTTCAAAGGAAGGGCAGTACCTTGCTGATTTACCTGTAATATATCCCCCGTACAGGGCGGAATTTTTTAAATTCTTCCTTACAAGGTCATGGGATTTTTTATTTGTATGGCCGATATAGCTTGGCATCATGGGCATGGAACTTTTTTCTGAAAAAAAGGAAAAAGCATTTGGGTCAGGATCAGGGTCCTGACGTACAAAGGCTGAAAAATCGATGGATGCTCTGTGCAGTCTTGGTGGGGTGCCGGTTTTCATTCTTCCCACTGTAAACCCTTCCCTTACAAGACAGGCTGCAAGTCCCATGGATGCAAACTCTCCAGCCCTGCCTGCGTTAAAACTGCTTGATCCTATGTGTACAACCCCTTTAAGAAAGGTACCGGTTGCAAGGACAACGGTGTCCCCTGAAAATGAAAAACCTGTCTGGTCTGTGACTCCCTTTACCCTTTTGTTTTCAATGATAAGATCTTCAACCATCGCCTGTTTTAAATCAATACCTTTTGTTTTTTCAAGCAGGGATTTCATGGCCCTGTGGTATTTTAATTTATCGTTCTGGGTACGGGTGGACCGGACAGCAGGGCCCCTGCTTGTATTTAAAGTATGATATTGAATGGCCGATATATCTGAAATTTTTGCCATTGCACCGCCAAGGGCATCGATCTCCTTTACAAGCTGCCCTTTTGCCATGCCCCCTATGGAAGGACTGCACGGCATGGCTGCAATTTTACCAAGATCAATGGCGAAAAGAAGAACCGAGCATCCCATTCTTGCAGCAGCAAGGGCAGCCTCACACCCTGCATGGCCCGCTCCAACAACTATAATATCATATTTTTTTGTGTAAAATTTCATAAGCAATTAATATATATCTCCACTGAAATAAGGTCAAGATGATTGCAATGTAATCAGCAATTCTAAATTTGCAGTCCAGCTCGGCCTCATGGCGGTTTTATAAGAAAGTATTTGTAAAAAAACGTGTGATTTTCATTTTTTTCCAGAATCTTTGATTCTTTGAGGCAAATCTGGGTCAATCCAGCACAGCCTCATGGCAGTTATAAAAAAAGCCAGTAATAAAAATTAACAAAATGAGAAATAATCACCAATATCAACTAATAGATTTTTTAAGTTTCAAATATGTGATACTCCTCAAGGTGATAACGGGGATCGGGATAAATGGCAACGGATCTCATGATTTTTTTCTCAAGGGATTCTATGAGATATTTCTCTTCGCCATGGAAAAGCTGGGCGATATCGGGATGTACTTTAACAGTAAAGCTGTTTCCCATCATATCCCTTGCCTCACTTAAAACATCCCTGTAGATTTTGTGACATATGGACTGTCCGGAGAGCAGCATGCCGTCACCGCCACAATAGAAACAGGGTTCACAAAGGGTTCTGGACAGGTTTCTTCTCACCCGTTTTCTTGTCATCTGGACAAGACCAAGTTCGGACAGAGGAAGAACATTTGTCTGACTTTTATCTTTTTTAAGGGCTTCGCTGAGCTGCACCATAACTTTTTCCTTATGGTGATTTTTTTTCATGTCAATGAAATCGATAATAATAATACCGCCGATATTCCTTAAACGGATCTGATAGGCGATTTCTTTTACTGCTTCAAGGTTTGTTTTTAAGATTGTTTCTTCAAAATTATGTTTGCCGACATACCTTCCCGTATTCACATCAATGGCCACAAGGGCTTCGGTCTGGTCGATTATGATATATCCTCCCGATTTAAGCCAGACCTTCTTTTTTAATGCCCTTGCAATATCACCTTCGATATTATACACGTCAAAAATCGGTTCAGCCCCGCTGTACAGTTCAACGGTAACATTAAGATCTGGCATGAATTTGGCAATAAAATCTTTAACTTCTTTGTATCCTTTCTCTGAATCGATGATGAGTTTGTCATATTCATCCGTTAAAAGATCTCTTACCGCCCTGAATGTAACAATAAGATCTCTGTAAATCAGGTGGGGTGCAGAAGCTGTTTTGCTCTTTTTCCGGATATCTTCCCAGGTCCTTGTGAGAAAATTTATTTCCTTTTTAAGCTGTTCTTCTTCTATGCCTTCAGCTGCCGTTCTGAAAATATACCCGAAATTATCTTCCCGTACAGCGGCAAGTAGATTTTTAAGACGCTCCCTTTCCGCTTCTCCGGTTATTCTCCTTGAGATACCGATATGGTCCACAGTGGGCATGATTACCATGAAACGCCCCGGCAGGGATATATGGGTTGTCACCCTGGGGCCCTTTGTACCAATGGGGGATTTTGCAATCTGGACGAGAATCTCCTGATTTTCGCTGACAAGTTCCTCTATACTGTATTTTGAGGGGGATGGATGCCCCCATCTTGAGGAAATTTCAGGCTCTTTATTCATAATAATGTCATCATCATCGGTATCTGATCCGGAATTCTGCACAGTACCGGTGTCGTTGTCCTGTTCAAGCATCTCTGTAAGTTCGCTGGCACTGTCATCAAGGATATCATCCACATATAAAAACGCAGCCTGGGTCAGCCCGATATCTACAAATGCCGCCTGCATTCCCGGCAGGACACGCTGGATTCTCCCCTTGTAAATATTGCCGGTGATATTGGTGTCATCGCCTCGTTCTATGAAAAGTTCCGCAATGGTTCCGTTTTCAAGAAGGGCAACCCTGGTTTCATGCTCCTCGGCATTTACAACAAGTTCTTTCATCATATTTTTACTCTGTTTTCCGATTTATCCTGCCCCTGTTCCGGGCATTCTTTTTTTTTATGGATTCACAC
>WGCX01000202.1 GCA_015493575.1 Desulfobacteraceae bacterium
CAAGCAAATAATATGCCTGAAAAAACCAAAGTTGGAGTACTATATTACGTATTTTCCTTAACTGTTACTTTTTTGTATTGCACCCCATATTAGGGTAGCAAGTAAAAAGGCTGGTCATTGGGTCAAAGTTTTTTACTGGTAGATAAAAAAACAGTGGACAATAGGTGGACAAAATCATTTTAAAAGCAAAAAGGCTTTCAACGAAAAACGCTGAAAGCCTTGATTTTTATGGTACGCCCGGCAGGATTCGAACCTGCGACCCCCTGATTCGTAGTCAGGTACTCTATCCAGCTGAGCCACGGGCGCTCTGTATTGAACCTTGTGCAAGTAGGTAGGTTCCTTAAAGTATCAAACTTGGTTTAAATACATGATTATAACCTGCTATGTCAATAAAAAGTTAAATTTAATTGACCTTGAATTAAAACACGTCTATAGAGAGAATCATGGATGACAGGTTTTACATGGCACTTGCTTTGGAACAGGCAGAAAAAGCAGAAAAAATGGATGAAGTGCCTGTTGGTGCCGTTGTTTTAGACAGTGCAGGGAAGATTATAGGACATGGATATAACCAGCCGGTTTCCCTGTCTGATCCCACGGGTCATGCTGAAATACAGGCGTTGCGCATGGGGTCTGCAGCAACAGGCAACTACAGGATTTCGGGGGGCACGATTTATACCACCATTGAACCCTGTATCATGTGCATGGGTGCGATCATTCATGCAAGAATTGCAAGACTTGTTTATGGAGCCCATGACCCCAAATGGGGGGCAGCAGGTTCTCTATATAATTTTGCTTCTGATAAAAGATTAAATCATAACCTTGAAGTTGTTGCCGGAGTGTGTTGTAATGAAGCAAGGGAAATTATCAGAAGTTTTTTCAGAAATAAAAGGAGTGGGAAGTAATGTCAAATATAGTAATTGTCGGTACCCAGTGGGGTGATGAAGGCAAAGGCAAAATGGTGGATCTGCTAAGTGAGCATGCTGATTATGTTGTCAGGTTCCAGGGAGGCAATAATGCAGGCCATACCATGGTGGTTAATGGGAAAAAAATAATCAGCCATCTTGTTCCGTCTGGAATTCTCCAGAAGAAAAAATGTTTTATAGGTAACGGTGTTGTGGTTGACCCCGTTGTCCTCCTTGATGAGATTGATTATCTCACGGAAAATAAGATAGATGTTTCTCCTGCAATGCTTAAAATCAGCAACAGGGCGCATATGATTATGCCCTACCACAGGCATGTTGATGCAGCAAGGGAATTAAAGAAAGGCGATAAGAAAATCGGTACAACGGGACGCGGTATAGGACCCTGTTATGAAGATAAAGCCACGAGAAGGGGTATCAGATTTGCTGACTTTCTTGAACCTGATCTTTTTAAGGATAAGGTAAGAACGATACTTGAAGAAAAAAATTTCTATTTTAAAAATTATTTCAACACCACAACAATTGATCCTGAAGAGGTTATTGACCTCTATCTTAAACTCGGTGAACGCCTTATCCCCTATATTGATGATGTATCCCTTGCTCTGGCAGGCGGAATGAATGCGGGGAAGAAAATTCTTTTTGAAGGAGCCCAGGGCAGCCACCTTGATATTGATCACGGAACCTATCCCTTTGTTACATCATCCAATACGGTGGCTGGCAATGCAACATGCGGTGCTGGTGTGGGCCCCGGAAGTCTTAACGAGATATTCGGTATTGTCAAGGCATATACAACAAGGGTCGGCGGCGGTCCGTTTCCAACGGAGTTATTTGATGAAACGGGCGACAGACTTCAGGAAAAAGGTGCGGAATTCGGTGCAACAACCGGCAGAAGAAGAAGATGCGGATGGCTTGATTCCATTGTTTTAAAAAGCGCTGCACGCCTTAACGGACTCACCGGTCTGATCATTACAAAACTTGATGTGCTTGACGGATTGGATGAGCTTAAAATATGCACCGGATATGAATACCAGGGGAATATCATCACGGATTTTCCTCCTTCCATAAAAATTCTTGAAGACTGTACTCCTGTTTATGAAACTCATCCGGGGTGGAGTGAGAATATTTCAGGAATAAGAAATTATGATGATTTGCCTGAAAATACAAGAAAATATCTGAAACGTCTTGAAGAAATTTCAGGGGTCGGTATTAAAATAGTATCTGTAGGCCCTGAAAGAGATGCAACAATTATAAGAGAAGGTGTTTTTAATTGACAATTATCTGAAAAAGCATTATTGAGTACATATTTTTTCAGATGTCGGGATGTGGCTCAGTCTGGTAGAGCACAGCGTTCGGGACGCTGGGGTCGGAAGTTCGAATCTTCTCATCCCGACCATCTTTCAGAGTTTTTCCAAAACAATTTACTGTCACTTAGTGACAGTAAAAAACATTTATTTAAATCCATTATTTCAATCACTTATTCCATGGCCAGTGCCATCCGGTTTTTTTCTTTATTTTCGGCTTTCCGATACTGTTTGTTTTAACACCTTTGATCCCTTCATAGGACCGCATTCCGCCGAGACCGAGCAGACCAAGAATTATCGGATACAACTGAGAGGCATCAACATCCGGAGGAACAGGAATGTTTGGTCCAAGCCAGCCTTTGGCCTGGGCAACTGCCCATCCCCAGCAAATAAGGGAATAAAAGATAAATTTATATGCCAGGGCAAAACCTCCCACCCAGCCGATAAAAGGCCGCCAGCCAGCGACAAAAATTGATCTGTGTTCCGCCTCTGCCTCATTAATTTTTAATTGTCCGGAGACAACCTGAAGGTCAAGAGCTTTGTCTTTAAGTCTAACTGCAGCTCTTTCTTCATCAGAAGTGAAAAGATCATCCAGGACCTGGCCGCCGGCTTTTATCACGCTGCCAAGATCAATATCGACCAATCCGGCCACAATTACTTACCTCCTCATATTAAGTGTCTCAGAGCTGCTCCTGGACACGGTTAATCCAGCCGCATAAAAATTTTTCATCACTGACAAATTTTTCATGTTTCCGCCTGGCATCATGCAGGCAGATGTCTTTGTACCGGAAAATCTGTAAAAGCGAGAAAAGCAGAACAAATATCCGCTCGTCTTTTTCATCCTGCACCATTGCATTTAATTTTCTGAATGTTTTTTCTCCGAAAACACCATCCTGAACTGCTCCGATAATTTTTTGTGTCAATCGCACCGATGTTTTTAATCCGGTATTGACACCGGCAATAAAGATCTGGCATGCAACGTCCTGTGCGCCTATGGAATCTCCATTAATTTTATCCCAGAATTCATTTTTATAGAATTCCTTGACCATACCGGTAAGTTTTGCATCAAATTCCCCGGCATCTATTTTTTGCCAACCCGGCCATTGCGGCCACCTGTTGCGTGCAACACCCGCATACGTCATGCCGCCGGCATCACCTTTCACTTTGTGAAGATGAAATCCGCCCTCCAAAACTATCATTTTTTTAAAGCAAGGTTCAAATTCAGCCATTATGGATCTCCCAATCCTGTTAATATATAGTAGCGCTATAAGCCGTGAGAGCAGGAAGATTACTGACAATTTTATTATTCTCAATTAAACAATAATCATCAACAGCAACAGAAGTGCCAAAAACATTTAAAACACTTGAATTAAGCAACTGCACTTTTGATGTTCCTGCAGTGTTGTCAATTGATAAAACTTTCCCCACAAACTGTTTCTTTTGCGGAAATAATTTCTCAAATTGTACCCAGACATTACTCATAATATTGCTCCACTTCAAGAGTTTGATAGATTACTAACCCATTAGTACCTTGCCACCCGGCTGACACACTTGTCCCTGTCACCTGCCCGATCCATGAACTATTATCCTCTTCTATAACTTTCAGCATTGTCCCGGGAAGAGTTAAAGAAGGTTCATTCCCTGCAGTCGCAAGAGAGAAAACTTTTACTGTGTGTTTAATCCAGTTTTTAATTGGTGCTAATAATTGTCTTGCCTTTTCTGTCCCGACTTTCTGTGTGACAATCAATGAATTCGTAAATGTAGGAGCTTGTTTATCTCCTGCTGTTCCATCAATAGTTGCATCCACAATCACACCTGCCTGCTGTCCGGACACAAGAACCGTATTAAGATCCGGAAAACTCATATAGGATCTACCTATCTCAAGAAACACACTTGTATTGAAGATCTTATCCGGAGTTTGCTGAGACCATAACCACGGCTGTTTTTCATACCTTGGTTTAAAATATAGAGTCTTATCTGTGTTAGTGTCCGAAGGTGTCTGAATATACGCCCCCACAGCCTCAAGAATAGCCTGAATAGCTTTTACAGGTGTCACATCTGCTGCATTAAACACATTTGCAGGGATTGTCCAGTCAGTAACCGGATTATAATAATCAGTGGCATTCCAATCAAAACTCCAGCCAGACCCTTGTAAAATATCGGTAACAATGGAAGGTGCTGACTTATCACTGTCATTCGTGTAAGTCTGTGACAAAGAATATGGAGCAGATAATTCAACTGAAGGACTCCTGCCAGTTACAACCCAGCTTTTCTTTCCAAAAGAAATAGTTTCCTGCCAGCTTTCCACTTTACAGATCCAAACCCACCCATTGCAATTGATTGCAATATCTATGAATGTCCCACTCTGAGGCTTAATCAAATCAAGGTAAGACCTTGAAACAATATTTAAAGAAAAAGACCACAGCCAGCTATCTGTGTCTATACTCATTGACACCGAAGACACTTCTATTGGCGCATTATCCGGTAATCTTTGAACAAACAATGTATTCATCATATAGTACACCTTTAACTTTGGAGTTGCAGGGATAATATCAGTAAGTGTGCCAAGCGTATAATCATCCCTTGTCCCGGTATGTAATGAAGTAAAAGGACAAAACTGACTCTGTGCATACCCGAAATATAATAACAAATCCTTACAAGAACCTTTGTAACTGCTCATATCCTCTTTAAAAGATAACGGGATTTTATCTGTGGAGGATGGCGGATAATACAGTTTTTCACATAACAGACTCCACCAGTACTGACCCCACCGCACCCTGTGATGCTTCTCAAGAATATCAGGAAGTTTATATGGTATCTGAGACATAACATCTTCAGATAAAAAAGAACCCCACGGAATCTTTTTCTTTATATCTTTTATGGGAGGATAAAGAAACTTGGAAACAACAGACCTTTCCATACCCTTAAAAGCTTCCCACGGAATCTTTGAGATCAAATCATCAAAATTAAGAAGCTTCTCATACTTTAATTCTGTGCTGCTATCAATAAACCCTTTCAATGTCCCGAATAGAATTTTATAAGTCAGATCATCATAAGTAAGTTTTGAAATATAATCTGAACTTACTTCCCGGTTTATTTTATTCTGAGTCCCAAAAACAATTTTACCCCGAACATCTCTTTTTATTGCCTCATTATAAGGACTTTTAAGCTCTGAATTTGTTACCACAGGACTTCCATATTTAATTGAATAATCCGGTCTTATCCCACTTGGCAGATCATTAGGCTGCCCACCTCCTATTTTCGATTTACCAAAATCCAAAACAATTTCAGTATCAGAGGAGATAATAAACCTGACCTCTTCATAAACTGATTTCTGCAACCCAAGACTTATTTTAAGATCTGAGCTTTTTAGTATAGTAACAGGATCAATAAAAGATTTCTGAAACTTGTTCTGTATTGCTATATTTGTACTTTTTATATCTATCGGGATTATTACAACAGATTTCTCAAACTTATTCTGAATAACAATATCAGAACTTATTATGGTAGTACTACCAACACCCCCGAAATTCAAAAGCAAAGGGATACAAGCTGAGGGAGGAACATAAGGTTCTTTATATTCTAAAAAATAATGCCCACCATTGTAGCGTAAAACAGCTTTATCCCATGTACCGGGCTTCTGCCTGTCATAAGTATAAGAGAGCTTGAACCCATCACAATCAGGAGGTGTGTACTCGGACATATTTATCCTCCTGTTATTTTAAGGAGCTAACTCCTTTGGGTTCTGGTGCAGGATAGTCCAGCTTTGGAATATTGTTGTTCTCCCGGCAATGACATCATTATCACCTGCCACCGTAGTTTCTGCTTCTGTCACAATGGAGATGGTTTTATCTGTGGAGTTCAATAAAGCTGTATTAGTAACTGTCCCATTTATATAAGTGACAATCCCTGACTTTTCTGCCTTCACAAGAGACCTGCCTGTAACACCTGCCCCATCATCATAATCACTTTTAGTAAAATCCGCAGGAACAAGAGGGGTGGCGGCAAGCACTAAACTTATATGTGTCTTCCATGTCAAAGTACCGCCATCAACAAAAGTGGCATCTGCTGTTGTACCCCATGCAGGTTCTGAACTTCCGGAAGTACCAGCCACCGTGCATTCATAAATATATCCATTGGCTGTGGGTGGTCTCACGGTATCACCAATGTCATATGCCGTCGAAGCTAACCACATGGAAGGTAAATGTGCCTGAAACCATGTAAGAGGCATAGCCGATACAATAGCCTCCTCATCGGATAAAGCTATTTTATCGAGTAGAGCATCAAGATTGTTCTGTGATATGAAAAAAGCCATTTTTACCTTCCCTTACCCAACATAAAATTTATAAGACAGACCATTAAAAGCAAAGCCCCTGTATGCGTACTTAGTGACCCTGAACTGCATCACCATACCTGTAGTTGACATACCTGTCGTAATCCCCGGGATAGCCTCATTATTTGTGCACACCGCCCAGGTGTTACCCCCATCAAAAGTAACCTCTGTTTTAACTATTTTATCTCTATCATTTTCAGGGACTCTAATATCCACCATTGTATGCTCAAACACTTTTGAGGATTGAATAATGGTATCATACTCATCAAGCGGTATTTCAGGGGACAACCATACCGCTGGAGCAGCAAGACATAATAAACCCTGACCGGAATAATCCAGATTCATATCAGCGTTTCCCCATCTCTGTATCCAGTCTGCTGTAATAGAAACAGAAGTTAAAACACATTTCAGATTATCCGCAGGCGTATCATTTGTAAGCATTAATTTTATGGCTTCAACTGCATCCGGGAAACCTGCTGCCGGATCAGTTCTTAAAGTGTGCCAGGCAGTATCAAACACTTCCCATTTAATATCAGTTGCCGTGCGGGACAATCTTACTTTATTAGGTGTGTAGGTGTATTCAACAGTATCATCAACAAAAAGACCTTCAAATAACCTGACAAGATTTAATCTGGTATCATTGGTCATATCCTTAATTTTATACCATTGATAACTTCCCGGATTACTTAAAGTTATAGGAGCTGTAACCCAGCTTGAAGCAGTATAATAAGACCACATTCCATCTGTTTTTCTTACAGCAGAAGAGAAATCCCCAACCTGTGTCCATGTACCATCCACCCCATCTGTACTGTCATTACTCCCCCACAAGGTACATGCCTTTAATGCATCTGTCTGTGTCTGTGCAGTACCATAGCAAGACACAATAATAGATTTTATTGTTACACCTCTTCCAAGATCAACAGCCCAGTAAGTCGAATTTTGCAGATAATAATTGTAATTATAACTTTTATTCTCTGAGACATACTCACCAGCTTCTGTCCCATCAGTTACATGTGTTTGACCTTTTACATTTTCCTGAAAACCATATTGTGTTTTTCCAATAGCTTTCCCATGATTATTATTTACCGTAACCACTGACCCACCAACATCATTTACAAGGGTAAGCCCAAAATCCTGATCCCCTCTTGGCTCATAAGTCCTGAAATTTGAAGACAATAAACCTATATAAAACTTTGAAGTAGAAACAGCCGGAGATGGGATAGTTAATGTAAAATCTATCTCCACAGAAAAATTTCCACCAAAAGATAAAGTTGAAAACAAAGACTGCTCTTCTCCTGCAGGAACTATTACCTGATACTGATTTGCGTTATTAACTCTCCAACCCTGAACAACTTTCCCATTTTTTGAAATATCATTCATCCAATAATCAAACGCCGGGAGATCATTTAATGTACCAGAACAATCATCAATTACAGGGGAATTAAAATTCCTGACACTTATACCATCAGCCTGAATCCTTATCAGACTACATTCGTTGCGTTTACTAAAACCGGAATCCGGAGAATCTTTATTAATAAACAATAAAGCCACATAGGATGGTGCTCCAAAAGTTGCAAAATCAGCATGGAAAGATATAAACCCCCATTTTGAATTATAACCATCAAGAAATAATCCTAATGAAACACTCTCCCCGGAAGCTAACTGAAGACCGTTTGAGTTATTTGAACTCCCGGAAATACTTTGATAACCTATATACGATGGTTCAAGCAAAGCAAATATACTTTTAAAAGTCCTGTATATATATTGATAATAAGAACTTAGAGTATTATACTCTGCTTCTAACTGTAAATTATTCTCATATGATGCCCCAAGTACCAATCTATTTGCATGCTGTGTATATGGATCTGTATTTGATATCTTCAGAGGAGTTAAAGCAGTAACTCTTACATCCCCGGTTATTCTTGCTCTTAATTCAATCCCATTTATAAGATCATCCACAGTTGTTAAATCTGTCCAGCCATTTAACTTATTATTTTTTATACACTGGGGACGTCCCACCACCCTCCATATTTCAGAATCTATAATCTCTGCATCCGCCCTATGAAAATCCTCTGTAAAAACAACAGGAGCATTCACCCCTTCAGTTCTATTCACAGTCACTGAATCAATATCACAGGAACAAGCTTTTCCTGTGGCAGGGAAACAACCCATGCGTATATTAACGTCTCCCCTGTAAAACCCTGTAGTCTCAAGAATATCCCATGAAGTGCCTGAATCATCATCCTGAACAGATAAAAACAGATCTATAGAGTTAGCAGAATCAGTACCATCGGAAGGATTGACACCTCTGCAAATTCTTATTTTACCGGAAGTACCGGAAACAGCCCTGTATTTATTTACAGTGGTGTTTCCATTTGCCACATGCTCAACAATATAAATTAATCCGGAAGAATCCGACAAAATACTTAAACTCACATAGCTTAAATCATAAGCTTTCTGCCAAGGACTAATCCCTGCAATTAGTTGCAATAATTTATTTTGAGAATTTGAACCTGAATCAACAAGATTTGACCATTCAAGTTGAACATCAAATCTGCCTGTTAATTTACCATTAGACTGTATTTGTGAAAAAACATCAACCTGTGCCCCTGTTATAACTTCGCAGTGTAATTTATTTGAGGCGATTTGTGTTATAACTTTATCGCCATAATTAAGAACTTCCCATTTAACAGCATTCGGGAAATCACCATCAGTGCCAGTAAAATCATCAGTAAAAGTTGTGGCTTTATTTCCTATGAGAGTCTCATTTGCCCGATCAGGATAAACACCTCGTTCAAGATCAGTTCCAATAAAAGAATCTCCAAACCCAACCGGAAAAGAAAAGTTACTTTCACTTGTTACAGCAAACTGCTCAACACAGGCACTTGCCATATCATAGCCATCAAGATTATAATCACCGCTCTCATCAAACCCTAAAACAATAATACTTTCCGGTAAAATATTCGGAGGCACTTTTACTTTCCAATCTCCACCATGAACCACTGTAGTACCGAGGATTTTCATTGTAAGTCTATCACAAACAAAAATCCTTTTTTCCACTGTATCAGTTGAGTCTATTGTTCCGGAAACATACGAAGTTCTTGTTATCACCTCTTCAATAGCCCCATCCTCAAGCGTGCCTATTACCCTGTTACGTAACATCAGCGCACCCCCAAAGTCCTGAATTGTGTCCCCAAATCAAAAGCCATCTGATCATAAGTTGTATCTGTACTATTCCCAATCTTATGAACTCGTAATAACTTTAGTGCCCCTACATTATATATTGTCTCAGGCTGCAAACCTTCATCTTCGTAAAAATAAGGAAACCAGAATCCCGGAAGCTGACCTAATAATAAAGTCGATCTTGCCATATATGTTGGAGAAAACAATCTATGATTTCCTACCTTCTTACTTGGATAAGAAGAAGAATTATAACTTTGAAAAAGAGAAGTAGTAAAAAAAGAGCGGTACATAATCTCACAATAACTAAACTTTGGATCATAATCCAAAGGCAGTCTCGCAACACTTAAAAACCTATATGGCGAGGTTTCTGGTGACGATTCTACATTATACACAGAGGAATTATAATAATTGTCTGTACCCCACTGAACATTTTTTGGAAAAGAACCAAAAATACATTGATTAAAAACATTATCCTGATGGAAAGGAATATACTCCCCAACATAAAAAGGATAAAAATGGTACGGATAATCACCTGTCATCATTTTCGTAATTAAAAACCAAAACCCTTTTGAATCACCTATAATTTTCCATCTTTGCCCATCAGACCACCCAGTGGTCATATAAAAATCTTCATCAGGTACACGCCCAAATCCTACAGTTTCAGAAATCATAGACTCAAAGAGATGAACTTTAAAAGTTCGATAACTGGTATCAAGCGCTGAGTTATCCACCTGAAAATACCACCCGGCATCATTTTTAAAACAAGCTATTGTCCCGGCAGTATTCTTATATGGCATAGTCCAGCCAAGACCTGCTTTAGTCCCATAGCCATCCACCAGCACAGCCTGAAAAAAATCAACCATTGTGCCAAGAG
>WGCX01000203.1 GCA_015493575.1 Desulfobacteraceae bacterium
ATATTGACCAGTTCATAGCAGCACTCAGGGAAATTGCAGAAGAAGCTGAAAAAAATCCGGAAATTCTCCATTCAGCTCCGCATATTGCAAAGGTTTCAAGGCTGGATGAGGTTCTTGCTGCAAGGAAACCGTGCCTGCGCGGATAAGAAACGGATATCATGAAAAGCAATGAAAAAATAAAGTGCTTTTGTGCTGCTGATTCTGATATGACCGGCAGGTCTGCTGACACCACCTGCAGATCTGCCGGTAAGTTTACCTGCAATTCAGGTTATGAGAAAGAGAGCGCTCCTGTTGCGGAAAAGATTAAGGATTTTTTTTCCAATACTTTTTATGATTCTGTATCTGTTTCCGATTTGATCCAGGATCATACAAAAATGGTTTCGTTTCTTCATAATGCAGCGCAGGACAGGAGAGGTGAAATTAAGGCTCCTCTTGTTTTTGATCTGGGTCTTATTGAGTACAAAAAAGCTTTTGATTTTCAGAAAAAAATCGTGTCCGTAAAAATCAGGCAGAGAAATATTCCCGATATCATTCTCATCCTTGAGCATCCTGCTGTTTTTACCCTTGGAAAAAGAGGGGGAAGGGAAAATCTTGTTGTAACGGAAAAATTTCTTAAAGCAAAAAATATTCCCGTTGTGCAGACCGAACGCGGCGGGAATATAACCTTTCACGGTCTGGGCCAGCTTGTTTTATATCCTGTTATTGATCTTGAAAGGGCAAAAAAAGGGGTTGCGGATTTTGTCAATGAGCTTGAAGAGATAATGATACAAACTTCTGCAAAGCTTGGGGTAAAAGCAGAGCGCAATAAAAAAAATCACGGGGTATGGGTTAAAAATGCAAAGATTGGAAGCATCGGCCTTTCCATAAAGAGGGGGATTTGCTTTCACGGGCTTGCTTTTAATGTAAATATGGATCTGGAACCGTTTTCGTGGATCAATCCCTGCGGTATGAGCGATATTTCCATGACGTCCATAAAAAAAGAGCTTTTATTAAATAAAGGGCAAAGCGGGGTTAAAGATTTTTCATCTGACCCTGCTTTTCTGCCTGATTTAAGGAAGGTCAAAAAAATTCTTTTAAATATTTTTTTAATTGCTGCTCTTTATGAAAAAAAGCAGCGTGAAGCCGTTTAATTGTCACCAGATCCGCCTCATGGCGGTTAGAAGAATAAATCAAAATGAATATAACAAAAAAAAACTGCAGAAAACCCTCGTGGCTAAAAAGAAATCTTCCTACGGGAAATGAATACGAGAAAGTCAGGAAACTTCTCTTAAAAAGCCACCTTCACACAGTATGTCAGGAGGCAAAATGCCCAAATATGTGGGAATGTTTCTCAAAAAAGACCGCTACGTTCATGATTCTCGGGTCTGAATGCACACGCAACTGCAGGTTTTGCAATATTGGAACCTGTTCCGTTCCTCCATCTCCTGATCCGAAAGAACCGGAAAGAGTTGCACAGGCAGCTCTTGATCTTGGACTTACATATGTTGTTGTTACTTCCGTGACAAGGGATGACCTTGAAGACGGCGGTGCAGAACATTTTGCCGGAACAATCCGAGAAATTAAAAAAAAGCTTCCGGCTAAAACACGTGTGGAAGTCCTTATCCCGGATTTTCAGGGAAGCAGCGCAGCTTTAGAAACCGTGCTTGATGCAGGACCGGATGTTTTAAATCACAACATTGAAACAATACCTTCTTTGTACAGCAAAGCACGGCCCCAGGCAGATTATCAGAGATCGCTTGATCTCCTTAAAAAAGTGTCTGACTCTGTAGCATCAATCCCTGCCAAGTCCGGTCTCATGGTGGGACTTGGTGAAAATTTTGATGAGCTTGAGAAAACCATGAAGGATCTCTTTCATCATGGATGCTCAATATTGAGTATCGGGCAGTACCTCCAGCCTTCAAAACAGCATTTGCCCGTGGAAAAATATTACACCCCGGATGAATTTGTCACTTTAAAGGAAATTGCCCGGGAAATCGGCTTTAAGAAAGTTGCATCAGGTCCATTTGTGAGGAGTTCATACCGGGCAGGAGAACTTCTGGGTTAGTTAAAATTGCTATAAACAGGGCAGTTCCTGCCCGTCCTCATGGCGGTTATAGAAAAAATATTTTTCTGTAAGCAATATTTCTCCTTGACATTAGTATTCTGAACATTATAAGAAGCATCACATTGATTTAATTAATATTCACAAATCAATAAATCTCAACAAACATTGAAAATTTATTTCAACAATTAAAGCTGCTGAAAAAATAGCCAAGCTAATGCTATTTTATTTTTTGCAGATCAGTTCAGGTCATGCATTGAAAATCAGGTGACAAGAGTTCAGGTAAATCATGAAAGTTAAGTTTACTTTCATATAACGGCCATGAGGCCGGGCTGAACAGCACTTCTGTGCCTCAAAGAATCAGAGATTCTGACAAACATAAAAAGAGCATTTGTTACTTTTATCAAAATACGCTCTTTCTTATAAACTGCCATGAGGCCAGGCTGGATCAGCCCCGGATTTGCCTCATAACAAAAATGAAAGTCACACTTTTTTTACAAAGGCTTTCTTATAAAAAAAAGATATCAGGAACCTATGAAACAGACTCTTTTAACATTTTTAGATGGCGGGGTTCATCCCGAAGAAGGGAAGGATCTTACTGCACATCTTCCAGTTGAAGTCATGCCAACTCCCGATGAAGTTGAAATTCTGCTGAGCCAGCATTTTGGTGCTCCATGCCAGCCTGTGGTTAAGAGAAAAACCATGGTGACAGAAGGGGATCTCATCGGTGAGGTTACTAAAGGGCTCGGTGCTTCAATCCACTCAAGCGTAACGGGAAAAGTTAAAACCATTGGCAGCGCACCACATCCCATGAAAATCTCAACCCAGTCCGTTGCCATTGAAACGGATCATGACGCACCCCAAAAAGAATATTCTCCCTGCGACTGGCAGGCTCTATCCCGTGAAGAGCTCCTTGCAAGGGTGAAAAACGCTGGGATTGTGGGCATCGGAGGGGCAGGGTTCCCCACCCATGTCAAGCTTGCTCCGCCTCCACAGGCTAAAATTACGACTCTTATACTCAACGGCGCTGAATGCGAGCCATATCTCACCGTTGACCACAGGCTTATGCTTGAAAATGCAGATAAAATTATTGAGGGTGCAAAAATTATACTTGCCATTCTCGGTATTGGGGAATGCCATATTGGTATAGAGGCAAATAAACCCGATGCAATTGAAGCCATGTCAAAGGCTGCAAAGGATGGATGCACTTCAGGTGACTGCCGTATCAGTGTAGATGCTTTAAAGGTGAAATATCCCCAGGGCTCTGAAAAACAGCTCATTGAAAGCATCACAAAACGCAGAGTCCCAGCCTTTGGACTGCCCATGGATGTAGGGGCAGTTGTACAGAATGTGGGAACTGCCAAAGCTGTTTTTGATGCTGTTGTGCTAAACAAACCCCTTTATGAAAAGCTTGTGACAATATCAGGTCTTGGCATTAACAGGCCTGCTAATTTATCCGTTAAAATAGGAACAAGGCTGAAAGATATTGTGGCTTTTCTTGGCGGAACAAAGGAAAATCTCGCAAAGGTTGTTCTGGGCGGTCCCATGATGGGGTTTGCAATTCCAAACCTTGATTTTCCCGTAACCAAAACAACTTCCGGTGTTCTTTTCCTGACAAATGATGAAATCGACACCACCCCGTACAGCCAGTGCATTCGCTGCGGCTGGTGCCTTGAAGCATGTCCCATGGGCCTGTCTCCCAATGAAGTGGGAATCTATGTTGAGGCTGGCCGTGCCGAAGAAACAGGAAAATTTGGAATTTTTGAATGTTTTGAATGCGGCAGCTGTGCCTTTGTATGTCCTGCAAAAAGACCTCTTGTGCAGTTCATCCGCATCGCAAAAATGAAGGCAAAAAGATAGTTGAATCTGCGCACGCGCGGGTATGCTTAATCTCAGTCTGTTAAAACTGAAATGTCAGCATCAGCAATGCTCTGAGTGTGATTCACTATAAAAGTTACATATTGAAAGTAAATATTCAAATTAAAGGTATAATGCTAAATTAAGGAGGAGAATCATTAAAAACAAGAACGAACAGGCGAGCTTTACAGCAGAGAATCAGGACCTTTGGGTTGTGTCTGTTTCTCCCCATGTCAAGAGTAAGGAAACCGTCGGCAGGATCATGTGGACAGTTTCTGCGACTCTTGTTCCTCTGCTTATCAGCTCCATATTTATTTTTGGTTTTCAGACGCTTGTTATTACCGCTGTAAGTGTTTTAAGTTGCGTGGCAGTTGAGGCGATTTCCCAGAAATGTCTGCACCGCCCTGTGACCATAAAAGACGGAAGCGCAGTTTTGACAGGACTTTTACTTGCCTATGTCATTCCTCCGGGTGTTTCCATATTGGTGCCGGTACTTGGTGCTGTTATGGCTATTTATGTCGCCAAACACCTGCTTGGAGGCATAGGTTCCAACATTTTTAACCCTGCCCTTATCGGACGGGCCTTTCTCATGGCCACTTTTCCGGTTGCCATGACTTCGGCATGGCTTTCACCTTCGGCAGGAGGTTTTTTCGGCCATGTACAGACAGGTGTTGATGCTGTTTCAACGGCAACACCGCTTTTTGTACTGAAACATTTTGGTATTCAGGGAGTAATTGATAAATTCGGCTCCCTTCCAGCTGTATATAATCATTTTTTAATGGGATTAAGACCGGGATGTATAGGCGAAACTTCTGCAGTTTTGATTATACTCGGAGGACTTTTCCTCTTATACATGAAATACATATCCTGGCATATTCCGGTTTCCGTGGTGCTCTCCGTGGCATTTTTTACATGGGTTTTCGGTGGTGACGCATATTTCACCGGTAATCCCATACTTGCAGTATTGTCCGGTGGTGTTCTGCTTGGTGCGGTTTTTATGGCAACGGATTATGTCACAGCCCCGAGTCAGCCCATTGCAAAATTGATATATGGAACCGGTATTGGTGCTATTACAGTTTTAATTCGTTTAAAAGGAGGATATCCCGAAGGTGTCTGCTATGCAATTCTCCTTATGAATGCCATTACCCCTACCCTTGAAACTCACTTCAGACCGAGGCGTTTTGCTCCGCCCAAAGGAGCTGCCAAATGAAAGAGATAATACGCATAACACTTGGACTGACCATTTCCTGCCTTATTGCAGGAATAATCATGGGCGGCGTTTTCACAGCAACGGAAAAGGCCAAAGAACATAATGAATATCTCAATGTCAGGGGGACAATGACAAGCATGCTGGGTTTTAACGCCACACATCCTGTCCCTGCCGATTTAAGGCTATACTCTCTTTACCGTTATATACTTGATAAAAATGGTACAAAAAGTATTGGTTATGTACTGCCGGTAAAGAAAGATAAAAAAATTTCCTACGCTCTTGTAACAGTGGGCCTTGACGGGAAATTTAAAGGTCTGTCTTATTTAAATATTTCTGAAGAAAAAGTATCAAAAATTGAGGCGCGTAAAACAGCACTTGATGCAGTGGTTAAACCGCCTGAAACTTTTACCTATGCAGACTCCACTATTATAGCAAAAAAAGGTCCCAAACTACTTGCCTACCTGCTCCCCGGTGAATTCAACGGCTTTAAAAGTGTTATTAAGGTGATGCTTGCCCTTAATTCAAAATTTACCATAACCGCTCTTGAAATCATGGAAGATGATGAAGATCCGGGACTTGGGGCTGAAATCTCCGAGGAGTATTTTAAAAATCAGTTTGATGATAAATCTCTGCAAACCATGAAGAAAATTAAAGTTATAAAACAACCCCTTCCAAATGATTACAGAAGATATCTTGAAAAATCAAAATGGAAAAAAGGTGAATTTACAAAGGCAAAAATTGATAAAATCAGAAAAAAATACAAGGATCATGATATCTGTGCTCTTACAGGTGCAACTATTACCAGCAGGGCAATGACAAGGGGAATAAAGGGCATGGTTAAAAAATTTGCCTACCGGATCAGAATACTTGACAATGCTTTGAAACAGAATAAAGTCCCCGTTGCATTTTAGATAACAGATAACCCTGATTATCAAGGTATTTCACATAGACAAAATTTAGATAAGGAAGATATTCAATGCCTGCTACCACAAAAACTAATTTTCAACTTGTTATAAATGGCATTCTGAAAGAGAATCCCATTTTCAGACTGGCTTTATCCATGTGTCCGGCAGTTGGAATAAGTACAACTATGATGAACGGACTTATGCTTGGAATAGCCGTTTTATTTGTCCAGGTCTTTTCAAGCTGCACCATATCCCTTGTAAAAGACTATATTCATCCAAGGATCCGAATCCCGACCTATACCCTTGTCATTGCAACTTGGGTAACGGTTATCGATTTAACTCTTGCAGCCCTTGCACCGGTTGCATACAAGCAGATGGGTATTTTTATCAAACTCATTGTGGCCTTTGCCATCATCACCATGCGTCTTGAAGTTTTTGCATGCAAAAACACGTTGTGGCCATCTTTCTGGGATGGTGTTGGCATGGGCGGCGGCTTTTTGTTTGGTATGCTTACCCTTGGATTTGTGCGTGAACTCCTCGGTGCAGGTCAATTGTTTGGCTACGATGTCTTAGGCTTCAGACCTCTGCTCTTTTTTGCACTGCCCGTTGCCGGTTTTTTCTGTGTCGGCTTTTTAATGGCTGCCTTTAACTATATTGAAATTGTTTATAACAAAAGAAAAAAGGCTGTAAATAGATGAAATTTATAAAATGCTATAAACTGATGGCTGTTGCCGTTGTGATCAGCCTTGTTCTGATATCAGGATGTAAAAATAAACATTCCTATGTCAGCAAGGCAAAATTTAAGGGTGATCACAATATTATAATTACCTTTGCAGGTGAAGTGGATACTGCCTGGGCAAAGGATGTCAAAAATTATGGAATTTATGCCAAGCCTGATCCTGATATTCAGCTTACGATAAGTAAAATCATTCCCGGATCTGACAAAAAGACCGTGGATCTTTATTTTTCCGATGCCATTGATCAGAATCAGCCGCATATACTTACAATAAAGAATATCATGGCAGACGGTAAGAATCTCGGTTCCACCGTTGTTGAGGTGAAAAAGCTGTACTTTGGCTTTTTGTTCTCAATTCTCATTGGCGCCTTTTTGATTCACAACTTTGTATTTACAAAATATCTCGGTTTATGTGTGTTTTTTGGTACTTCACAGAAACAGTCCACTGCCGTGGGTATGGGAATAACATTTATGATCGTCATGGTTGCAAGTGCAATGATGTCGTGGGCTTTTTACCAGTTTATTCTCAAACCGTTTCACCTGAATTTTCTGCAGATTGTCGTGTTCATAGGGCTTGTCTCCCTCTCGGTGCAGGCCGTTGATACTGTATTGAGGAAGATAAATCCGGCTCTTTTCAAGGCGTTCGGGGTTTATCTGGTTCTTGTAATTGCAAACTGCGTTATTCTTGCAGTACCCTTAATCATTGCCAATAATGAGTACAATGCTGCAGAAAGTTTCATGCTCTCACTCGGTGCCGGCGCCGGCTTTCTTCTTGCACTTTTTCTCATGTCTTCGGTGCGTGAAAAACTGGAACTTGCAAATGTCCCTGTAACTTATCGGGGACTTCCCATCGCCTTTGTTGTTGCAGGCCTTTTTGCCCTGGCATTCATGGGATTTTCAGGTATGGTTATTTTTTAAAAGGAGATTAATATAAATATGGATCCAGCTCTTATTAAACTGGCTTTTGGTGGTCTTGCCGTTCTCGGTTGTATCGGACTTGTTTTTGGAATCGGTCTTGCCCTTGCCGCACAGAAATTTGCCGTTGAAGTAAATCCAAAGGTTGAAGCGGTTCAGGAAGTTCTTGCCGGTGCCCAATGAGGCGGCTGTGGCTTTGCAGGATGCGAAGCATACGCCGAAGCAGTTGTAACAGATCCCGATGTTGCCCCGAACCTTTGTTTTCCCGGTAAGGAAGAAGTCGCCAAAATGGTGGCGGATCTTACAGGCAAGCAGATGTCAGCAGTGGAAAATGTTATTGCCTTTGCAAGATGTTCCAGAATAGAGGGAAAGGTAAAAAAGGGAAGTCAATATCAGGGTTTTTCAACTTGTACAGCTGCAAAACTTGCCTATGGAGGTCCCTTTGAATGTAAACATGCATGTATGGGTTTTGGAGAATGTGCCGATGCATGTCCGTTTAATGCCATCACCATGGTTGATAATTTCCCGCGCGTTGATAAGGATATGTGTGTAGGTTGCGGAACCTGCATCAGGACATGCCCCAATAATGTTATGGAACTGATTCCTGTCAAGGCACGTGTTTTTGTGCCGTGCAACACAAAGGACAAGGCAAAACAGGTTAAGGAGATATGCGAATCCGGCTGTATTTCATGTAAAATCTGTGTCAGATCCTGTCCTGCAAAGGCAGTTGCAATGGAAAATGATATTATCAAAATCGATCATAAAATATGCATGGAATACGGAGATGCGTGTGGTGAAATCTGTGTTGAGAAATGCCCGAGGAATATTTTCAGATCATACACACCCGATGATTTTAAAGAGGGCTTTCACCATGAACTTGAAACACTGCCCATGGAATGCGGGTGCTGCGAAGATAAATGTACAACTTCTTAGTAATAAGATGCTTTTCTGATAAAAACGATTGATTTCGAAAATAATTACACCCCGGGGTTATGCACTGGCCTTGCCCCGGGGTAAGCCCCCTTTAAAAAAATATGTATCATTTTTTGTAACCTCCAATATGTATCCTTCCGCCTCACCCCATTCGCAGAACTGGAAGTTCCCTAAGCCCTGAACTGAGATTGACCATTTCTTAAAAGGTTTGTTTCTGGCCTTAAATCATTTGAAATTTTATTTAAAAGCTTTTCAATACAAGAAATCTCATGGTATAAACTTTCATTGAATTTTTATTGAAACTATCACTCGATTATCAAGTTTTTTAAATGAAATTTTTCCAAAAAGGGGGTCAGGCTTTTCTTATTCGTTGTTATCAAACTATAAATATATGTTAACCTCAAAAGTTGAGATAATGACAATAAGGAAAGCCTGACCCTCTTAAATCTTTAATGTTC
>WGCX01000204.1 GCA_015493575.1 Desulfobacteraceae bacterium
GAACATTAAAGATTTAAGAGGGTCAGGCTTTCCTTATTGTCATTATCTCAACTTTTGAGGTTAACATATATTTATAGTTTGATAACAACGAATAAGAAAAGCCTGACCCCCTTTTTGGAAAAATTTCATTTAAAAAACTTGATAATCGAGTATCAGGGTTTAAATTATGGAAAAAGAGTCTTATACCGCTTTTCACGTAAGAGAGATTTTATCCGGTATTTTTGTTTTGTTACTTTTTTTTCTTTTCCGTCTGCATGGTTTTTTGCTTTTTCACAGCATGGCCGGAATGCTCAGTGTTATGATTTCCCTGGGTATATTTGTTGTTGTCTGGAATTCAAAGGAATTTATAGATAATAACTACATTGTGTTCATCGGGATTGCCTGCCTTTTTACAGGCGGCCTGGACATGCTCCATGTTCTGTCCGGTGAAGGCATGGGAATTTTTAAGGAGTCCGGGGTCAATTTGTCGTTTCAGCTCTGGACGGCAGCACGATACGTTGAAAGTATCTCCCTGTTAATTGCCCCCTTTTTGTTGAACAAAAAAATTAATGTTAACAAAATAGTTTACTATTATCTGTTTGTCAGCATCATCCTTTTTGCATTAATATTTTACCGGGCTTTTTTCCCCATCTGCTTTGTAGACGGTGTTGGGTTGACCCTGTTTCAAAAAATAAGTGCATACATAATTTCTTTTATTTTTCTTGCGGCTCTTTATCTGTTGTTTCAAAAACGAAAAAACTTTGAGCCGTTGATTTTCCGTTTTTTCTTCATTGCCATCATTCTATCCATTGTTTCAGAGCTGTTATTTACGGTTTTTTTTAATTTGTATGGATTGTCAGGTTTCGTGGGCCATATTCTCACAATAATATCTTTTTATCTGATCTACAAAGCTGTTGCAGCAACCGGATTTAAAATCCCACGTAATCTGATGTTTAAAAAAATGGCAGAAAGAACAAAACAGGAAAAATCTGTTTCCAATGTATCCGATGTAAGTGATATTACCCACAGGTTGCAAACAGAAGAAAAATTTTTCAAAAGCGAAGAAAAATTCCGATTGATATTTAATACAACTCCCGATGCCGTTAACCTTAACAGTGTTGAAGACGGTGTGTATATTGATGTGAATGAGGGGTTTACAAAAATTATGGGATATTCCCGGGAAGATGTCGTGGGAAAATCGGCACTTGAGCTTAATATCTGGAATGATGTCAAAGACAGGGACAGATTGGTTTCAGGGCTTAGAAAATATGGATTCGTTGATAATTTTGAAGCGGATTTCAGGGGAAAAGACGGACGAATCAAGACGGGGCTCATGTCTGCGCGCATGATGACCATTGATAATAAAGAAACCGTTCTGTTTATTACCAGGGATATCACAGAAAAGAAGCAGGCGGAGAAGAAACTTCAACAAAGTGAAAAAAAATATCGTCAACTCATTGAAAACATAGCCGAACTGGTATGGGAGGTTGATAAAAATGGTGTTTACACCCATATCACCTCTAAAGCCATTGATGTGTATGGCGTTCCCCTGGAACAGATCATCGGCAAAACACCATTTGATTTTATGCCGGAGAAGGAAGCAGAAAGAGTGGCAGTTGCCTGGAAAAAAATAACAGCTGCCAAAGAACCATTTAACAGGCTTGAGAATATCATTCAGAATGCTGACGGTAGACTGTTCCACATAGAGTCAACGGGCTTTCCATTTTTTGATGATGGCGGAAAGCTGCTGGGATACCATGGAATTACCATAGACATTACAGAACGGATACAAAACGAGCGGGATATACAGACGCTAATGGAAAGTTCAGTGGGTATTCTGGGCCAGGAATTATTTGATACCATTACTGTAAAGCTTTGTGAATGGCTTGAGTGCGACTGTGCCATCATTGGAGAAATTGTAAATGGAAATACGGTTAGAACCATATCAATGGTATTGGATGGTAAACCTGTAAAAAAATATTCCTATCCATTGGAAAAAAGTCCATGTGAACAAACGGTTCGAAAGTGCTATTGCTTTTATCCTGAGAATGTGAAAGCGTTATTTCCCGATGATCCTGAATTGATTAAAATAAATGCATCAGGTTATATTGGTGTCTCCCTTGAAAACAGAGAAGGAAAAACAACAGGGATTCTGTGCTGTATTTCGAGAAAGAGGCTGCACGTCACAAAAAAGACCCGGAATGTAATGAAAATAATTGGCGCCAGGGTTTCTGCTGAAATTGAAAGAAAAAGGATTGAAGCTGAAAGGGATATGCTTGAAAGAAAACTTTTGCAAACCCGGAAAATGGAAGCCATAGGAACGCTTGCAGGCGGCATTGCCCATGATTTTAATAATATTCTTTTCCCGATTTTAGGCTATACAGAGATGATGCTGGCGGAAACTCCTGATGACAGTCCTTTTAAAAAGCCTCTGAGTAGAATTTATACTGGATCCATGAGGGCAAAAGATCTTGTCAAACAGATCTTAACCTTTGCCCGTCAGGATACCATTGAATTAAAACTGATGAAGATTCAACCTGTCATCAAGGAAGCGATAAAACTTATACGGTCTACAATTCCAACATCAATTGAAATTAAACAGGAAATCAGTCCGGACTGTGGTGCGGTCAGGGCAAATCCCACACAGATTCACCAGATAATAATGAATCTTGCAACCAATGCTTACCATGCCATGGCAGATACAGGAGGACAGCTTACCATAACTCTAAAACAAATAAATTCAGATGGATTTGGTTTAAATGATCATGATATAATACCTGGTTTATATGTCTGTCTGACTGTTGGGGATACGGGCATGGGCATTAATAAAGATATAATGAATAAAATATTTGACCCGTTTTTTACAACCAAGGAAAAAGGAAAAGGAACAGGTATGGGGCTTTCCGTGGTCCACGGTATTGTAAAAAGCATGAAGGGCGCAATACGGGTGGACAGTAAGCCTGGCAAAGGGACAAAGTTTCGTGTTTTTCTGCCTGTAATAAAAAGTGATTATGGACAACTGCCTGTTCAGTCTATGGGGAAGGTAAAGGGAGGACTCGAACATGTCCTCCTTGTGGATGATGAAGAAAATATTCTTATCATGGAAACACAAATGCTCAAATATCTGGGATATCAGGTTACTTCACGTAACAGCAGCCTTGAGGCCATTGAAGCCTTTCGTTTTAACCCCGATCAATTTGACCTTGTAATAACTGATATGGCAATGCCCAATATGTCAGGAGACAAACTGACCGTGGAGCTGTTGAAAATACGTCCGGATATTCCAATTTTGCTGTGCACCGGATTCAGCGAAACCATGTCTGAAACAAGGGCCGCATCACTTGGAATAAAGGGATTTTTATTGAAACCCGTTGTGATGAAGGATCTTGCCCGAAAAATACGTGAAATACTTGATAATCCGGTGTGAACACCTATACCGTGGTAGAATATATTTCAAAAAAATGAATTTTTTTAAGGAGAATTAATATCAAAGGTTTTGTAATTGCAGGAACGGGCAGCGGGAGTGGGAAAACCACCGTAACGCTTGCTGTCATGGCATTTCTTGCAGAAAAGGGATACAGAATTGCCCCTTTTAAAGTGGGGCCTGATTTCATTGATCCCGGTTATCACAGGGCAGTGACGGGAAGAATCAGCAGAAATCTTGATTCATGGATGCTGTCAAAACCATACAATGAGAAAATTTTTGCAAATGGGACAGAAAATGCCGATATTGCAGTGGTTGAAGGTGTGATGGGGCTTTTTGACGGCTACAGCGGAATCTCGGAGGCAGGATCAACCTCTGAGATGGCAAAATGGCTCAACCTTCCTGTAATTCTCATTGTGGATGCAAGAAGCATGGCAAGAAGCGCTGCGGCAATTGTCCAGGGGTTTGAGAATTTTGATAAGGATTTGAATTTTGCAGGGGTTATTTTCAACAGAACGGGCAGTTTAAGACATTATGAGTATTTAAGGGAGGCTGTTGAATCAGCATGTAAAATGCCCTGCCTTGGGTTTCTGCCGAGAAATGAGAAAATAATTTTTCCGGAAAGACATCTTGGCCTTGTTACAACGGATGAGCATCTTGTTTCATCGGATATAATTGCAGAGCTTGTTGACATGGTTGAAAAAAATACAAGACTGGAAGAAATTGTTAAAAATCTGCCTGATATTACAATAAGCGGGACCTTGGTGGATAAGAGCTTTAAATCTCCTGTTGCAGCCAATAATTCATGCCCTGGATCTGAAAAAATAAGAATAGCCGTTGCAAGGGATAAGGCCTTCTGCTTTTATTACCAGGAAAATTTTGAAACACTTGAACAAAACGGGGCTGAAATTGTTTTTTTCTCTCCAATAAATGATGCAGGCCTGCCCCGTAATATAGACGGTATTTATCTTGGCGGGGGATATCCTGAACTTTTTGCAGACAGGCTTTCTCAAAACAAAGGTATGTTAAAGCAGATAAAGGAAAAAAGTCTTGCAGGAATGCCCGTTTACGGTGAATGCGGAGGATTTATGTATCTCTGCTCATCAATGACAGGCATGAATCCTGAAGAAAAATTTTCAATGACCGGCTGCTTTCCGTTTTCAGTTTCAATATCAAAAAAAATGAGATCCCTTGGTTACAGGGAAATCATGCTGAAAAAAGATACCCTTGTGGGAAGCAAAGGTGATGTTCTCAGGGGACATGAATTTCATTATTCATTTCTTGATGATTTATATGAAAAATTGGATCTGCCCCATGGCGGTGATACAAAAAAACTGTTTCCCGAAAGAATTTACTCTGTTTTCAACAGAAACAAACAGAAACTGTCCCTTGATGGATTTCAGATAACTAACACCCTGGGAAGCTATCTGCACATTCATTTTGGAAGTGCTGACAGGCCGGGGGCCATGAATTCCGCAGGACATGCCTTTGTAAGTTCATGCGCTTCCTTTAAAAAAGGTTTTTTATAATATGACATCCCATAAAAAATTAAAACGTGGGTTTACAACGGGTACTGCAGCGGCTGCTGCTGCAAAGGCAGCGCTTTTCTTTCTTTTGGCAGATAAAGAAAAAAAGGCGGTAACCATAAGATTTTTAACCAATGAAACGATTCTTATCCCCATCCATAAAACAGAAAAAAAATCTCAAAGTAAAGCAGAA
>WGCX01000205.1 GCA_015493575.1 Desulfobacteraceae bacterium
CTTGGAATTAGAAAATTCCCCATTTCCTGGAAAGAACATACTGTTTTCAGAACCCAGATGAAAATACTCAACCATACAGATACCAATTTATGGTATGTTCAGGTTGTCACAGCGTTTATCATGTTTTTCTTAGGTTCCGTTCATCTGTACACAATGCTCACCCACCCCCACATCGATCCGTTTATTTCAGCGGACAGGTTTATAGCATCCAGCATGTGGCCCCTTTATCTTGTTCTGCTTTTTGCAGTGGAACTCCATGCAACCATCGGTATTTACAGGCTATGCATGAAATGGGGCTGGTTTGCCGGCAAAGATGCAAGAAAATCCAGGACAAAAATGAAAATGATAAAAAACAGGCTGACCATCGGTTTTCTATCCCTTGGCGTGCTTTCATTTCTTGTATTTGTCATCATCGGTATCGGCCACAGGCACAATGTCGGGCAGCACTATATGACTGATAATCATCCGGCAATTGAGAAAACAATGGAAAATCATGACACAAAAGCCGTGGAACACGAAGCAAAACCAGTGCACAATGAAAAAAATACACATGAGGAGTAATAGATGAAAGTTATTTATACTGATTCACTTGTCATCGGCGGTGGGATGGCAGGATTAAGGGTTGCCATTGCATCCATGGAAAGGGGTTATGATACCATAGTACTTTCTCTTGTCCCTGCCAAGAGATCCCATTCCGCAGCAGCCCAGGGCGGGATGCAGGCAAGCCTTGCTGCCAGCGTAAAAGGTGAAGGTGATAACGAAGATGTACATTTTGAAGATACTGTAAAGGGAAGTGACTGGGGCTGTGATCAGCAGGTTGCCAGAATGTTTGTTAACACTTCACCAAAGGCGATCCGTCAGCTTGCAACCTGGGGAGTCCCATGGTCAAGGGTCAGAAAAGGCGACCGCCAGGTTGTTATCAACAATAAAAGAGTTACCATTACGGAAAAGAACGAATGTCATGGGCTCATAACTGCAAGAGATTTTGGCGGGACAAAAAAATGGAGAACCTGTTATACCTCCGACGGAACAGGCCATACAATGCTCTATGCAATGGGAAACAGGGCTGTGGAACTTGGTATTCAGGTCCATGAAAGAAAAGAAGCCATCGCCCTTATCCATGATGATGGTGTCTGCCATGGCGCCATTGTAAGGGATCTGATTACAGGTGAACTTATCGCCTATGTATCCAAGGCAACAACAATTGCCACAGGCGGATACGGAAGAATTTATTCCGTTTCAACCAATGCCGTTATCTCCGAGGGTATAGGAACTGCAATTGCCCTTGAAACAGGGATTGCCTGCCTTGGAAATATGGAGGCTGTACAGTTTCATCCCACGGCCATCGTGCCCGTTGGAATTCTCATGACCGAGGGCTGCCGTGGAGACGGAGGTCTCCTCCGTGACAAGGACGGCCACAGATTCATGCCTGATTATGAGCCGGATAAAAAAGAGCTTGCATCAAGGGATGTTGTTTCAAGGCGCATGACAGAGCACATGAGAAAGGGAAAGGGTGTACATTCCAGGTACGGAGATCATCTATGGCTTGATATCACAATGCTTGGAAGAGAACACATTGAAAAGAATCTAAGGGAAGTCAGAGAGATCTGTGAGTATTTTCTTGGGATAGATCCTGTAAAGGATTATATGCCGGTAAGACCCACCCAGCATTATTCAATGGGTGGAATCAGGACTAAACCAACCGGAGAAAGTCCGACTCTGAAAGGCTTATTTTCAGCAGGGGAAGCTGCATGCTGGGATATGCACGGATTTAACAGGCTGGGCGGGAATTCCGTTGCCGAAACAACCGTTGCAGGAATGATTGTGGGTGAGTATGTGGCTGATTACTGCGGGCAGAACTCTCCTTCCATCAGTACAAAACTTGTTGAGAAATTCCTTAAAAGGGAACAGAAAAAGATCTCAGACCTGCTGGAGCGTGACACCGGCGAAAATCCATATGAAATCAGAAATGAAATGCAGAAGATCATGATGGATAAGGTGGGTATCTTCAGGAACGGACCTGATCTTGAAAAAGCCGTTGAAGAACTGAAAGTACTTAACCAGAGAGCAAAAAATATTGTTGTGAGAAACAAGATAAGTTCATCAAATCCCGAACTTGTTGATGCAATCCGTGTTGGTAAAATGATCAAACTTGCCCAGTGTGTTGCCTATGGCGCAATGCTTAGAACCGAGAGCCGCGGAGCCCATTCAAGGGAAGACTTTCCGGAAAGAAATGACAAAGAGTGGCTGAAAAAAACACTTACATACTGGAGGAGCGAGGATGATGATCTTCCGGAAGTGGAATATGAACCGCTTGATATAAGTAAAATGGAGATGCCTCCGGGTTCAAGGGGATATGGCGTTGATAATACCATTCCAAATCCTGAAACGGAAAAAAGAATGGCCGAGATTGAGGAAATCAAAAAAGCTCATCCCGATGCAGATCGCTTTGAGATTCAGCAGCTTCTCAATCCCATAGATTTACCTGAAAAATTCAAAGGAAAAAATGAGCGTATAGGGAGGGGTTTTAAATAATGAGTGATCAAGAAGAAAAAGGAAGAACGCTTAAAATCAGTGTTTTAAGATTCAATCCCCAGGTAAAGGGTGACATGCCGAGAATGCAGACCTACGAACTCACCGAAGCACCGGGGATGACACTTTTTATTGCTTTAAATGATATAAGGGAAAATATTGATCCGACCCTGCAGTTTGATTTTGTCTGCAGGGCAGGTATCTGCGGATCATGTGCCATGGTTATCAATGGCAAACCAAGTCTTGCATGCAGGACACTTACATCAACTTTTCCCGATGGCGAGATCAAGCTTCTGCCCCTGCCAGGTTTTGAGCTGATCGGAGATCTCTCCATTAATTCCGGGAAATTCATGCAGGAAATGAACGAAAGGGTGGAAAGCTGGATTCACGATAAAAATATGAATAATGTTGATCTGACACGCATTGAAGAGCGCATGGACCCCGATGTCGCAGATGAGATCTATGAGCTTGAAAGATGTGTGGAATGCGGATGCTGCGTTGCTGCCTGCGGAACAAAGCAGATGCGTCCTAATTTCCTCGGTGCTGTAGGGCTTGTGAGACTTGCCCGCTACGCCCTTGATCCAAGGGACAAAAGAACAGATGAGGAATTTTACGAGATTGTTGGCAACGATGACGGTGTTTTCGGGTGCATGACCCTGCTTGGATGTGAGGATTATTGTCCAAAGGATCTTCCGCTGCAGACCCAGATCGCCTATCTGAGAAGAAAAATGGCGTTTGTAAAATAAACCTGCAGTAAAAAAATTGCAAAAGAGCGTGATTTTTTGTGCCCTTTTTGCTGATAATTTGAAAAAATATGGGGCAGGCCATTTAAAGTCTGCCCCATATTTTTTTGAAGCACCAGGGAATTTCCTGCAATATTTTCTGCACTGAAATTTCCGAAATTTAATATTTTGTATTTAAGGAGTAATGGTAATGGATGAATTCAAGTATGAGAAAATGTTCCCACTTGGTGCAGATGATACTGAGTACAAACTCATCTCAAAGGAGTTTGTAAAAGAAAAAGATTTTGAAGGTAAAAAAATCCTCACAATTGAGCCCCAGGCTCTGACTCTCCTTGCCGAGAGTGCATTTAAAGATGTTGCTCATCTTTACAGAGCAGGACATCTGCAGCAGGTCAGAGACATTATTGATGATTCTGAAAGCTCTGACAACGACAGATATATTGCACTTGAACTTTTGAAAAATGCTGTTATAGCAGCGGAAAAGATCTATCCCATGTGCCAGGATACCGGAACTGCAATTGTCATGGGTAAAAAAGGCCAGCAGGTCTGGACCTGGTCCGATGATGAAGAGGAACTTGCAAAGGGAGTTTACAACACCTATACGAAAAATTTTTTAAGATATTCCCAGAATGCACCCCTTACGATGTATAAGGAAGCAAATACAAGGTGCAACCTTCCAGCCCAGATCGAAATTTATGCCACAGAAGGAGATGAGTATAAATTTCTGTTTATGGCAAAGGGCGGAGGCTCTGCAAACAAGAGCTATTTATTCCAGGAGACAAAGGCCATTTTAAATCCTGAAACCCTTGTCAATTTCATGGTTGAAAAAATGAAATCCCTTGGTACTGCAGCATGCCCCCCTTATCACATCGCCTTTGTAATAGGTGGTACTTCAGCTGAATTCTGCCTTAAAACAGTAAAACTTGCATCTGCAAGGTATCTTGATTCCCTTCCAGCAGAAGGAGATGAAACAGGGCATGCCTTCAGGGATACGGAACTTGAAAAAGAGGTTCTTAAAAAGGCAAATTCTCTTGGTCTTGGCGCCCAGTTCGGCGGAAAGTATTTTGCCCTTGATATCAGGATAATAAGACTTCCGCGGCACGGTGCTTCATGTCCGGTGGGCATCGGTGTAAGCTGCAGCGCTGACCGCCAGATAAAGGCTAAAATAACAAAACAGGGGCTCTTCCTTGAAAAACTTGAGGAAAATCCCGGAAAATTTCTACCGAGTCACGAACCTGAAATCGCAGATCCTGTAAAAATTGACCTTAACCAGCCAATGGATGCAATAAGGGCGGAACTGACAAAGTATCCTGTTTCCACGCGCCTGTTACTTTCGGGAAAAATCATTGTTGCAAGGGATATTGCCCATGCAAAATTCAAGGAACGCCTTGACAGTGGAGAAAACCTGCCCGATTATCTGAAAAATCACATTGTCTATTACGCAGGCCCTGCAAAAACCCCGGATGGCCAGGCTGCAGGTTCATTTGGCCCCACAACAGCGGTACGCATGGATCCATATGTCCCTATTTTCCAGAAGCACGGTGCTTCAATGGTCATGCTTGCCAAGGGAAACAGGTCTCAAGTCCTTACTGATTCCTGTAAAGAGTTCGGCGGATTTTACCTTGGATCTCCAGGGGGGCCTGCTGCAAGGCTTGGAAGGGATTTCATTAAAAAAGTTGAGATTCTTGAGTACGAAGAGCTTGGGATGGAAGCTGTATTCATGATCACCGTGGAAAATTTTCCGGCTTTCATCATTGTCGATGACAAGGGAAATGATTTTTACAGCGATCTAATGTAAAACAAAATATTCCGGCGCAAAGTCTCTGATAGTGCCATCTTCATGTTTTGCAGTGGTTCATGTTCTGCAGCGGGCAGATTCAGGAAAGATCCTGATCTGTCCGCTGCAGATTTATCTCCATTTCATAAAAACGGCCATGAGGCCGGTCCGGAATTTACCTCTCTTAAACTCCAAGCACAAGTTTTGCCATCATAAAATATATTAATAATCCGGTTATATCAACAATTGTTGTCAGGGCCGGGCTTGCAACAACAGCTGGATCCTGATTCATCCATGATGCGATAATCGGAAGCAGCGCACCTATTAAGGTTGCAGTAATAACCTGCAGGGCAAGGGCCAATGCAATTGCAATTCCAATCATATTAACGGAAGTTGCCGCCGGGATGGAATCCACTCCTCCGAAAAAAATAACTCTTCCATAGGCGATTACGCCTAACAATAACCCAAGATACAGTCCTACCTTTGCCTCTTTTGCAAGTATTTTAAATATATCCTTTATGGCGATTTCCTTAAGGGCAAGAGCCCTTACTACCATTGTAGCTGACTGACTTCCCGTGTTTCCTCCTGTGTCTGCCAGCATGGGCATGAACGTCGCCAGAATGGCAAATTGTATAAGCAGCTCTTCATACTTCTGAACGATGAATCCGGAAACAAGTCCAAGTACGGCAAGGGCAACTACCCAGCCGGCTCTGTTTTTAAAATGCGTCCATGCAGAGGAATTGATATAGCTTGCAACTTCATGGCTTCCTGAAATGGCCATGAATTTTTCCAGATCTTCCGTATGCTCCTGTGTAATAATATCAATGGCATCATCATAGGTGATTATTCCCACAAGCGCATCTTTGTCATTGACCACGGGCAGAGCAAGAAGGTCATATTTCTGAATTTTCCTTGCTGCATCCTCCTTATCATCTCCAACATGGGCAAAAATAACTTCCGGATGCATTATTTCGCTGACACTGGCGTTTCTGTCCGCTATGATCAGATCTTTTAATGAAACAAACCCCATTAATTTACGCTGTTTGTCCAGGACATAGGCATAGTAGATGGTTTCTTTGTCAGGTGCAACCTTGCGCAGGTGCTCAATGGCCTGGGATGCTGTCAGGTCAGGTGAAAGAGGAGCATAATCAGAAGTCATAACGGAACCTGCAGTATTCTCTTCATATGCGGTAAGCCTGCGGATATCCTCACGTTCCGCCTGTGCAAGTGCAGGCAGAATAACTTCCTGTTTGTCTTCAGGTATGAGCATGAAAAGGTCAGCTCTTTCATCATGGGGCATGTCAGAAAAGAGAAGGGCTGCATCATAACGTTTGAGATTTTCAATCATTTTTATCTGGAAATCGGTTTCAAGGTGGGTAAAAATTTCTGCACGCAGGGAAGGTTCAAGGGGCTTTAGCTTTGTCCATGCATCATCAGGCGACAAGGATCCTATATTCTCCGCTACAACAGCAGGATGGCTGGTTTTACAGAATTCTTCAAATTGTTCTGTTTTATTTTTTTCAGGATTATTTGATAAATTTTTTACCTGATTTGATTTAAGGATTCTTTTTATCATGCTCCACCTTTTTTCTGCTGTACAGAAAAGCAACGGCAGGTGGCGAACCATTTGATTATATTAAATAAAATTCAATCGGCTACACCATAAACCGTTTTTTTGCACCTGTTGCGATCCAGGGTCTTCAGACTCTTCCTGAAGCATGTCATCGGTTATACACTGGTAAAAATTATAATTATAAAAATTGTTCATAATTGTTTCTCACCTCAAAAATCTTATATCTTTGACTCGATTATCAAGTTTTTTAATTGAAATTTTTCCAAAAAGGGGGTCAGGCTTTTCTTATTCGTTGTTATCAAACTATAAATATATGTTAACCTCAAAAGTTGAGATAATGACAATAAGGAAAGCCTGACCCTCTTAAATCTTTAATGTTC
>WGCX01000206.1 GCA_015493575.1 Desulfobacteraceae bacterium
ATCATGCATAGATTCATCCTCCTTTATGCCCTTGGGGCTTTCCTGGAGGATGAGTCTATATCATTTCACCCCGGATCGGTAGAACCTATTTGGGTCCTCCACCAGAGGTGGAGGGTTTAAACCCGTACTAAAAGTGGTGGGCGAAGGACAGGAAACCCGTGATCGAAGCCAGGATCGGCGGCATTCCAGAGATGATTGATGAGGGGAAGAACGGGTTGTTATTTGAATCCGGTAATACAGATGATCTGTTTGATAAAATAAATGAATTTTTAATGCTTTCTGATGAAGAAATAGCAGAAATGGGTAGGGCTGCAAGACTGAAAGCAGAAAAAAAGTATAATCCTGAAATCCATTATGAACAGTTGATTGAAGTGTATGAAAAGGCAATTGCATTAAAAGGATGAATTTTTGTTCTAAGGTGTTTGATTTTTTCGAGCAGGTCAAAAAATAGATTGACAGGAATCGTTGCTTGAATTAGACTAAGTATAGTAGACTAAGACAGGGGGGGCAGATGGAAATCATTAATATTCATTACGCAAAAACCCATTTTTCAAAATTATTGCTAAGAGTTAATTCCGGGGAAGAAATCATTATTTCCAAGGCGGGGCAACCCTATGCAAAATTAATCCCGCTGGAAAAAGTAAAGCTGAGAAAACCGGGTATAGCCAAAGGGAAGGTTACTGGTGCTTTTTTTGATCCCCTGCCGGAAGATGAACTTCAAGGCTGGGAGTAGAGGATGCTGCTGGATACACATATTTTTCTATGGTGGCTGTTTGATGACCCCCATTTACCTGAAAATATCAAAGAAAGGATTCAGGATATTGATAACACAATTTTCGTCAGTGCTGCCTCGGTCTGGGAAATCTCTACAAAATATCGGATCGGGAAATTGCCCTTGGCATCTTCTGTTGCCGGGGACATTCCCAGATGGATTGTAAAGGCAGGTTTTAATTCCATGAATATTAAACCCGAACATGCCCAGATGGCAGGTTCATGGGATTTACCCCATAAAGATCCATTTGACCGCATGCTTGCCGCCCAGGCAAAAATTGAGGACATGCCGTTAGCCAGTATTGATAAAGAATTGTTTCGGTTCCCCATCAAAATTATACACTGAGATTTATTAAATTTTCAGCCTTCCCTGCACTAAAAAATGGAGGCTGTTTAGTACTACCTTTAAAAACAGGTGAGGTCAGCGCATTGGGTAAATTTTAAAACGTCAGCAGGAATGTTTCCCAAAATATTGACAGAATAAGAGGACCTCTGAGCAAAAAAACGAGAAAAAAGAAGAAGAAATTGGCAATTGCCAACAGGAGAGCCCTGAGCCGTAAGCGGGCCCTTAAGAGAGGCAGGGGCGATAAGGAAAAAAGGAAGGTCACTCTCGTTGAATCAGAGACAAGATGGACTGTGGGACAGCATGAAATTGTAGCTTTGTGGCAATGGCCGGATTCTTAGATGACCGATACTGTGCAGACAGCATGGATATTTTGATAATGAACGCAAAAGCCCTGTACAAGAGCAGGGCAATTGCAGCAATCTGGGCAAGGATATCAGCTCTATCCTTGTTATATACAACAGGCTTGTCAATGATCTTCAAGTCTTCTCTTATGACACTGTTCACTCTTTCCGATGCAGAGCGACATCGCTGGATAATTTTAAACCGTTTCGTTCCCCGGGGTATTTCATTAATAAGCCTTGGATTATCCTTAATATATGTATGTTTAGAGAAACCATTCAAATTTTTCATGTATCCACATGAGCTAATATCATAACGCTTCTGAATATTTTTAATGCCGGTAACCTTTAAATCAAGGCATTGCTTGAAACAGCAAAAAGTGTGTCGCTGATGTTTGCGGTCAAATCCATTGGGCTTTGTGGGAATACCACAGGGAGCAAAAGGCCACCCGTTCTGGTCGTACCCCCGTTCCCTTTGAGCCCCATTTGCCTCTCCTCAATTTCTTGTTTTTTTAACAGGAATTCAGGGGTAAGGCACTAAAGCAAAAGCTAACCTTTCTAAACTTATAGATATGGCATATAATGGTGAAGATGTGATAATTGCCAGGAATAACTTATCTCTTGTCAAGCTGGTAATCCATAAGCCTAAAGGAAAGCGTAAGCTTGGTCTGCTTGCAGGGCAAATTAATATTCCCGATGATTTTTTAGATAAAAATGAATTACAGACAGGATGAACGGATGGAAGTAATAAGGCATGCATATTCAGGATTATTTCAACTTGTTTCCGGTATGCTTTTTGATAAATATGTGGATTTTATTGATATTTATGCTCAGATAACAGAGCAGGAACAGGAACGGCTTTATCATAACATTATTCAGCATGAGGAGACCGCCATGTTAGCACAATATATCAGGAATAAGGGGATGCAGCAGGGAGTGTCAAAAGCATCTCCCTCCAAGCCATGTCTTTAAGTCTGCCGCTTGGCTGAACTCAGTTCCACTTTGTACTTTGAAAATAAAGAAAGAAAATATGTTTACCATTGGAAAAATTCCTATGCAAGTTTAATTTGTCGTTTGAACAATGCAAATCACTGGCATGATATTTCAACGTTCCTACATCATGAACACACAAACAATCAGGTTCTCGAATCAACAGAAATTTTTCTTGATGATGTGTTGAGTAATATAACCAAAAAACTGGTTTAAAAAATCAAAAAGGCCGTTGTAAATTATGAAAATATTTTTAACAGCAGGCGCCAGACCTAATTTCATGAAAATTGCCCCTATTGCCAGGGCATTTGATAAAAAGAGTCAGGTCCAATATAAAATTGTCCACACAGGCCAGCACTATGACAAAAACATGAGCGATATTTTTTTTGAAGAGCTTAGGATCAGACAGCCGGACTACCATCTGTGTGCCGGTAGCGGAAGCCATGCTCAACAGACCGCGAAAATTATGACCGGGTTTGAGGAGATTTGTGAGAAAGACAGACCGGATCTTGTTATTGTTGTAGGAGATGTAAATTCAACCCTCGCCTGTTCAATCGTAGCAAAGAAAATGCATATAAAAGTTGCCCATGTGGAGGCCGGTCTGCGAAGCTTTGATCTTTCAATGCCCGAAGAAATAAACCGAATGGTTACCGAT
>WGCX01000207.1 GCA_015493575.1 Desulfobacteraceae bacterium
ATTTCATTTTTTATACGGGAAACAGCCGCTCCACACGGTATGGGATCGATTTTTCAAAAAATCTTGCTGCCAATTTTGAAATTCACGGTGAACTTGCCTATATCCCGGAGCAGACACAGAAAATATCAGACACAGACGGCACAGCTGCCGTCCGCACCATCAGCGATACAAGCTATCTGCTGGGCCTGCGGTATCTTTCAGAAACAGATGTCACAACAATTGCTGAATTTTATCATAACGGGCAGGGTTATACAGAGGATCAGCTTACAGGCTTTTTTCAGTTTGCAGATGAGGGATATCAAAGTTATCTTGCAACGGGCAGTGATACCCGCCTGCAGAAAGCATATCATCTGAGCCGGGGAAGTTACGGAAAGCCCCAGGCGGGGCGTAATTATTTTTACACGAGAATCTCCATAAAAGAGCCCTTTGATATTCTTTATTTTACCCCGGCAATAACAATAATCGCAAATGTTGAAGATCATAGTTATTCAGTAAGCCCCGAAGTGATGTATACCGGTATCACAAATTTTGAGATGCGCCTGAAATTTTCATTTCTTAACGGCGGAAATTTCAGTGAATACGGTGAAAAGGCAAATAACACAAAACTTGAACTGCGCCTGCGTTATTTCTTTTGAACTGGGTGAAAATCCACTGTTTTTATTACGGTGTTAATCAATTTTAACTATAATTTTTCTGCAAAAGATTTGATAATATGATCAGAAAAGCTTTCGATAATCTCAGAGGTTACTTTTTTTGTTTTATGAAGCACAATATTTGAAACAGGTAAGACAGGCAGCCCATCTTCTAAACGAACGATCTTTAAATCTGAAGGCACATTGCTGCTGATTATAGGGGGCTATGGCAATTCCGGCCCTTACCGCATCTATGAACCCGGATATGCTCCGGCTGACATAAACGATTCTGTAGTCTATCCCCGCCTTTTTTAATCCTTCTTCGGCCCAGCTTCTGAAAATGTAGTCCTCCTCAAAGGTTGCCAAGGCAAGGGGTTTATGGTTTTGCAATACAAAATCAGGATTGGCTACCCATACAACGGGATAGTGGGCAATGACCTGACCGCCCTGGCTGATCTGGGTACAGATGCCCACATCCAGTTTACCTGCATCCACCGCCGCTTTTATGACATCACTGTTTTCGCAGTGCATTTCAAGGGTCACGTCGGGGTATAATTTAGAAAAATTTGCCAAAAGTTTCGGCAGCATTCCCGCGGTATAGTGTTCGGGAGAGCCAAACCGGATATGCCCTTCAAGATCCGGTTTAGACAGAGCAGTGACAGCTTCATCACGTTCTTTGATGATACGCATCGCGTATTTTTTATAAGAAAGAGCTCACTTTTTACAGAGTAACTGATGCTCTTTTTATGTTCGTTGTGAGGCGCTGGAACGCAGTCCAGCTCGGCCTCATGGCCGTTATAAGAAAGAGCTCATTGTTGACAGAGTTACAAATGCTCTTTTTATGTTCGTTGAGAGGCGCTGTAACGCAGTTCAGATCTGCCTCATGGCAGTTTATAAGGATTTTGCCTTCTGTGGTCAGGTTTACGGTTTTTCCAACCCGATCAAACAATTTTTTTCCCACTTCATCCTCAAGGCGTTTGATTTGCATGCTGACGGCAGATTGGGATAGGTTCACCTGCTGGCCTGTTTTTGTAAAATTTTTGGTCTCTGCCAATACGGCAAATGTTATTAAATAATCAATTTGTAAATTCATAATTATCACAGATTTTGATTGTTAAAATCAAAACGATTCATTTGACTAATTCCATGATCGAGACTAAATTATTGTTCAGGAAAAGTCAATTGCTATTCATCCGTTACCCTGATCTGGACAAGCCAGAACTCAAACGGATCTTGTAATTATTTTGTCAAAAAAACACGAAAACCATAAACAAAGGAGATTAAGGAGATCACATGAAAATATTAATTGTCGGCGGAAGCGGGACAATCGGTTCAAGAGTCAGTGCACATTTTTCTAAAAAACATGAAGTGATTATTGCAGGAAGAAATTCCGGGGATGTTACCCTTGACATGACAGACAGCCAGTCCATCAAAACCATGTTCGAAAAAATCGGTAATGTGGATGCCCTTGTCTGCACTGCCGGAGATGCTAAATGGGCAGAGTTTGATGCCTTAACCGAAGAGGATTTTTATATTGGTATCAAAAGCAAACTCATGGGCCAGGTCAACCTGGTCAGAATCGGAAAAGAATATATGAACCCGGGCGGTTCTTTTACCCTTTCAACAGGGATTCTTGCGGATCATCCGGTCCTGATGACCACCAGTGCTGCAATGGTTAATGGTGCCATTCACAGTTTTGTTAAAGCCGCCTGCCTCGAACTCAAAGATAATATCCGTATCAATGCGGTCTCTTCAGGACTCGTTGAGGATGCTGTGGAGCATTATGAATCATATTTTCCAGGGCACAACCCGATTCCCATGGGCAAAGTTGTTAACGGTTTTGTAAAAAGTGTTGAAGGGGCATCCACCGGGGAAATCATAAGGATGTACGATAATTGCTGACGTTTACCTGAAAGCCCACGGCTGAAGGTTACCGAAGAACTCGAATCTCACCGTGGCTTTCAAATCTTAAAGTTTTCCCCGGGCCCTGAGTTGAAAAACCCGGCCTTTAACTCTTTAAGTTTCATGGTTACCCGGATCTGACGAAAGTCTTTGGAAATATGCCTGATCCGGACACCAGCGCCAAGATAATGTCCGTAAATATTGAGTCCGAATTTTAGCAGTCCCGGCGTGATTTTCATAAAAGTCCTCTCAGCTGTTTTTCAATAATCTGTTCGGCTAAAAAAAAATCCTATGTCTCATCTGCTGGCAGGAATTTATCCATTCCCATATCCAGCCCTTTTCCCGGCAGTGCCATCAGGGTTGAGGTTCCATGAGCCACCAGATTCCCATGGTCGTCAAACACCCGTGCTTCGGCATAGGAAATCGACCGTCCCGGACGAAGGCATCTCCCTTCTGCATAAAGATGCCCTTCGACCACGGGTGATAGATAGTTGAGCTTTAAATCCACATTTACAAGACCGGTCTTTTCCGGC
>WGCX01000208.1 GCA_015493575.1 Desulfobacteraceae bacterium
AATTTTTCCAAAACGGGGGTCAGGCTTTTCTTATTCGTTGTTATCAAACTATAAATATATGTTAACCTCAAAAGTTGAGATAATGACAATAAGGAAAGCCTGACCCTCTTAAATCTTTAATGTTCGATAAAAACTTGATAATCGAGTAATATGCATGTAGCAGGGGGCAAAATTTTCTTGGGACATTTTCAGAACGCCACAATACAAAAGCCTGCCCCCCTTTTATCAGATTTAATTTCAAAAATTGAGTTATATATATACCATTAAAGCCCTATGCTTAATACCCCCATGTTTTAAGCCAGTTTACCGGATATACGAATTTTTTTGTTGCATGTTTCGGAGGCCATACAAGCTCGAGTTTCCCATCTATCCACTGTACAACATAGCTTGCAGCAATATTCTGATTTTTCAATTTACCCCATGTGGTAAACTTCACAGGACCGAATACCGTCATCATATCTGTAGCAGCAAGGGATTTTAAGATATCTGTATTTTTAAATGATTTGGCGCGCCTTAACACATCTGCAATTACGTAACATGCAGAATAGGCTTCTGCTCCATGGTAATCAACTGATTTATTGTATTTTGCCTTGAACTTTTTGTAAAAATCCATTGCGCCTGGAAAGGGAAGTACCTGATGCCAGAGCGTTGCTGAAATAACCTTGTCGGACGCAACACCGGCATTGGTTTTAAATTCAGGAAGGGTAAAACCCGCTCCTCCTCCAATAAACATTTTTGGAGTTAATTTCAATTCCCTTGACTGCTTCATGAGCAAAGAAGCATCCATAATATAGGAAACCATGTAAATAACATCGGGATGCAATTTCTTAATTTTAACGAGAACCGGTGTATAATCTATGCCCCCGTGTTCATATCCCTCTTTAAGAACCACTTTAATCCCAAGGCTCTTACAGATTTTTCCAAATGATTTTGCGCCCTTTGTGCCAAACAGAGAATTTTCATAGAGAATTGCAGCGGTCTTTGGTTTTACAACCTTTGAGAGCAATGATTTCACGGCATCGGCATAATGGCTTACAGACGGATTCATACGATATATCCATTTCCATCCTGAAGATGTAATCTTATCGGCAGAACCTGTATTGACAAGAAAAGGCATCCGCTCCTGCTGGCATACACCTGCAACGGCGTAAGTGACAGAACTGCTGTATCCGCCGCCAAGCATGACAACCTTATCTTTGGTAATAAGTTTTTCAACCACGGAACGTCCCACATCGGGTCTTCCTGTATTATCCTCTATAATTAAATCAAGTTTTTTACCATTGATTCCTCCTGCAGCATTTATTTCTTTTTGTGCCATTCTAAAGGCATCCTTTTCAATCTCTCCAAATTTGGCAAGGGAACCTGTCACAGGCAGACTTATCCCCACTTTTACCGAATGAGAAGCAAAAGAGGGGGATATTCCAAACGCAAAAAACAGGGTTAAAGAAAATAAAACAGCCATCATGATTCTTAAACTTTTCATAGCAATCTCCTTTTTAAATATTAAAATAATTAAAGGATTAAAATAAATTAAGCTTTTTAAGGCATTCCAGGAAAACCTGACTCTAATTCAAGTTATCACAGGAACACCATTTAAAGTTTACTCTTAAACCCGCAACAGAATTATCCTGTAGAGCCTGCATAAGCTAAATGGCTTCCACCACGGCAGTCAGGTTTAATTGCAATGTATATGCTTTATCACTTTCTATTTAATAAGGAAATCAAAAAATAATAAAATTTATTTTTTGATTAATATTTTGTTTTCAGGGTATGATTTAACTTAAAGCTGCATGCATCTGTGGCATTTTTCGCATTGGATCATGGGGCAGTCAGGACTTTTTGTCTGATTTTCTGCAAGAGAAGATTCCTGGGCAAGAAATTCTTTTTTTATCCCGGTGTCAAGTATATCCCAGGCAAGGGCATCATTAAAGAGACGTTTATTATAAAGCTGAAAGCTGCAATAATCTCCTGCCTGCCTCATTGCACCTGCCCAGCCTTTTTCATATGCATTTTCCAGTAAGTCTGCCATTCTTCGGTCTCCCCTTGAAAGAAGAGCATTTATCCTCGCTGTTCTCTGGGATTCAGGCTTAAGGCGGATATTGGGAGATCTTTTCAAACCCTGATTGATAATGTCCATCCTGCGTTTTAAAGTATGTAATGAAGCCATTGGAGACCATTGAAAAGGAGTGGATGGTTTTGGTATAAAAGGATTAATACTCAAGGTTATGGTCCCGATTTTTTTTCTTTTCCTGCTTGCTGCTAAAAATTTTTCCATAATTTTTTCAGTGAGTTCAACAATGGCTACGGCATCATCGTCTTCTTCATATGGAAGACCAATCATAAAGTACAGTTTGAGATTGATTATTCCTGCATCAACGAGTCTTTCAGCAGCAGAAAGGATCTCCTTTTCTTCTATTTTCTTATTTATTATTTTTCTCATTTTCTCAGAACCGGCCTCAGGTGCTATGGTTGCGGTTTTAACTCCTGAACTGACAAGACTTTCGATTAAATCATCCGTTAAGGCATCCACCCTGAGAGAACTGAAGGATATCTTAAATCCTTTTTTTATCCCTGCAGCACATATACGATTTATACCGGGATGATCTGAAACAGCAGCACTGACAAGGCCTATTTTATCTGTAATTTTATCTGCCCTGTCCATGGCTTTTATCACGGTTTCGTCAGGATAGAAACGGGGTGGCCTGTAAATAAATCCTGCACTGCAGAAACGGCATCCATGAGGGCACCCCCTTCCCGTCTCAATGAGAAATATATTTTTAAATACTGTTTGAGAAGTTACAATGGCACTTGTGGTGGTTACACTGGAGAGATCATTGACACTTCGTACTTTAATTTTATCGGGAATATCATCGTAAAGTTTTTTTATCCCTGAAAGTTTTTTATCTTCATCATAGGAGGGCTCATAAAAAGATGGAACATAAGCTCCTTTTAACCTGCAGGCCATGGTGTGTTTCAAGGTGTGTTTATCAATTAAAGGGTCGTACAGAGCGAAAAACTCTTTTATGAGAAGTTCTGCCTCACCTAACAGGAAAATATCTACAAACGGGGCAAGGGGTTCGGGATTAAGAAAGCAGGCAACCCCACCTGCCGCTATAAGTGGAAAAACCCTGTTTTTATCTTTTTTATTTAATACTTTTTTACCCTGTTCATCTGACCCTTTCTCTTTTTTTTTTAAGAATCCTGCAGAATCTTTTATTGATGATCCTGCCGTATCCCTTTCAGATGATCTTAAAGGAATACCTGCTTTTTTCAAAATTGAGATCAAATTTAAATAATCGTTCTCAAAGGAAACAGAAAAAGCAATAATATCAAAAGACGCGAGGGGTATACCAGTTTCACAGCTTTTTATTTTATCCTGTTCTTTTTTCTTTTTTTTAACCGGCAGGAAAACACGTTCACACACCACATGGTCAATATCATTGATAAGGCTGTAAACCTTCTGGAAACCAAGGCTTGACATGCCCGCCTCATATGTATTGGGATAAACAAGGGCAACTTTTATAAAATTTTTCTGTTTTTTAATGATTGTACCTTTTTCATGGTACAAAAGATCCGTTTGCGTTTTTACTGAATTTGCCGCCCTTATTTTTTTTTTGTTCCCGCTGTTTCTGTTTCGGCCTTTTCCGGTGTTCTTGATATCCTCCTCCTGTTTCATGTTTGCGGACATATATGGAATCTGCCCCTACCGGCTGTTCATGCTGATTTTGATATTTTCCCCCTGTTCCATGTTAGAAGACAAATAGTGGGCAGATAGCAATCTGCCCCTACTGACCGTTAATGTTTTTTCCCAATATTTTACTCCTGTCTCTTGTCCCCTGTTTCATATTTCATATTTCATATTTCATGTATCATGTATCATGTATCATGTATCTTGTATCTTGTATCTTGTATCTTGTATCTTGTATCTTGTATCTTGTATCTTGTCTCTTGTATCTTGTCTCTTGTCTCTTGTCTCTTGCTGCTAATCCGCTTTTCTGCGCAGGAAAGTTGGAATTTCCAGATCTTCGCTGTCAGGACTGATACCGCGAAAGGCATTTCTTCCATCCTCGCCAACTGCTTTTTTACGTCTTATGCGAACGGGTTCATCGAAATCATCCCATTTTTCAAGTTCCTCAGCCGTTGGTGTTCTTACATGACCCCTTGCAATAACTGCCGATCTCTCAACTGAATTTGTTTTTTTCTTTGTAAGCTGTGGTTCAAGGGCAATGGTTTTTTCTTCACAGGCCTCTTTCTGCCCTCCTATTCCTGTTGCAATAACAGTTACCCTCATTTCATCACCAAGGGTTTCATCAATTGCCTGGCCCCAGATAATTTCCGCATCATCTCCAACCTCTTCATAAATGCGGTCTGCGGCCTCTGTCATCTCATCAAGAGTAAGCTCACTTGTGCATGTAATATTCATCAAAACAGCCCTTGCACCTGAGATTGATATATCTTCAAGAAGCGGATGGGAAATCGCCCTTTCAGCAGCCTCTGTTGCCCTGTTTTCACCGCTTGCAATTCCAATACCCATGAGTGCCATACCAGCCTTTGACATGGTCGTCCTCACATCTGCAAAGTCAAGATTTACAAGTCCGGGAAGCATGATTAAATCGGTAATTCCCTTTACAGAATGGTGGAGGATTTCATCAGCTTTTATAAACATGTCAATGAGTTTGGCTCCTTTGGATGCTATTCCCCGAAGCCTGTCATTGGGAATTGTAATGACCGTATCTGTAATATCGCGCAGCTTATTTATACCTTCTTCAGCCTGTTTTGACCTTTTTCTTCCCTCAAATGAAAACGGTTTTGTAACAACGGCAACGGTAAGAACACCAAGATCCCTGCAGATCTCTGCAATTACAGGGGTTGCACCTGTTCCTGTACCCCCGCCGAATCCTGCAGTAATAAAGACCATGTGACTGTCGGAAAGTGCATCCCTGATCTCATCGAGATTTTCAAGGGCGGCATCCCTGCCCACAGCTGGATTTGCGCCTGCACCCAGTCCTTCCGTCAACTCCGCTCCAAGTTGAATTTTCTGCTCAGCCTTTGATGTATCAAGGGATTGACCATCTGTATTGGCAACAATAAATTTTACGCCCTGGAGGTTTGCCTCAATCATATTATTTACGGCATTCGTGCCTGCCCCGCCAACCCCTATGACCTTTATTCTTGCCGATTTTTCACTTTCCACATACGAAAAACTCATAATTTTTCCTCCCGTTGGTTTTTATAAAAAAGTCTTTGTAAAAAACGTGTGACTTTTATTTTTTGTCAGAATCTTTGATTCTTTGAGGTAAATCTGGGCCAATCCAGATCTGCCTCATGGCAGTTTTATCAGATTACATCTTTGAACCACTGCTTCATTCTTTTGATCAATTTTGAAAAAAGCCTGTCTTCACTGCCCCCAAGCTTGTTTCCTGTGCTGTCCCTTGTGCCGAAAACAACAAGCCCCACCCCGGTTGCAAAGGCAGGATTTTTCACAACATCCTTAAGGCCCTCTATTGCCACAGGTTCTCCAACACGTACAGGTACGGAAAAAACAGACTCCACAATTTCTGACATACCCGGTAAAAGGGAACTTCCTCCGGTGAGAACAATTCCGGATGGAAAAGCGTTTTCAAGGCCATTGCTGTAAATTTCACGTTTAAGAATTGTGAACATCTCCTCCACCCTCGGCTCAAGAATTTCGGCAAGGATATCCCTGGAAAGTTTGTTCACACCGCGGCCACCCACGCCGGGGACTTCAATTGTCTCGCCTCTTTTTATGCTCTCAGGAAGACATGTGCCATGCTCAATTTTTATTACTTCAGCTTCCGCAAGGGGTGTCCTCAGCCCTATGGATATATCATTTGTAAGGTTGTGGCCTCCAAGGGTTAATTCAAAAATATGTTTGATATTATTTCCCTTGAAAAGTGCAAGATCCGTTGTTCCGCCGCCGATGTCAGCAAGTGCGCATCCAAGTTCCTTTTCTTCCGGTGTAAGCACCGCCTCTCCCGATGCAAGGGATTCAAGAACAATGTCGCATACGGCAAGTCCTGCCTTATTGCAGCATTTAATTATATTCCTTGCCGAGGCAACGGCTCCTGTTACGATGTGAATCTTTGTTTCAAGCCTCACACCTGTCATGCCCACGGGATTCTGGATCGCCTCCTGGTCATCCACGATAAATTCCTGTGGAATTGTGTGTATGGTCTCCCTGTCAAGTGGAATGGCAACCGCACTTGCAGCCTCAACCACTCTTTCCACATCATGCTCGGTGATTTCCCTGCCCTTTATTGCAATGATCCCATGGCTGTTAAAGCCCTTTATGTGGCCGCCTGCAATTCCCACATACACGGATGAAATCTCGCATCCGGCCATCAATTCGGCATCTGCAACTGCTTTTTTTATGGATTCCACCGTGGATTCAATATTTATCACAGCTCCTTTGCGAAGTCCCACAGAGGGATGTGATCCCACTCCGATAATATTAATTTCACCACGGGACACTTCACCTACAACAGCACAAATTTTTGTTGTTCCGATATCAAGACCGACAATTATTCTCTCTTCATCCTGCAAATCAAACACCTCCCCTGATACTGTCAGGCAAAATTTCTCTGTTTTCAGTTTCTTTTAATTTAACGGTTACATTGCTTAAGTCAGACAGATCCATGGATGAAATTTTTTTGTTAATATAATTTGACTTAAGATAATCTTTAATCCTCACCATTTTTTTAAACCTTTCTTTATAATGACCAAAACCCAGTCTGAGATTTACGATAAAATCAGAATTTTCCGGTTTCAGATTTTTTTCACTTTCATTATTTATTTCAAATGATTTGTCCATGCCGCGATAATGTCCTGGAAAACCTGTTATTTTCAAATCAAGCCCCATATCTCTGTCAATTTTAATCTGATCTGTATAGTTGGAAATATTAAGAAGACCTGCAATATTATATGATCCTGATAAAAATTCCATGACAGAATCAAACAGATTGCCGGAAAAACCATATACGCCGTGCTGCTCTTTCAGTTCAAGGCCATTTACAACAGGAATATTCAATTTCCTTAAAAAACTGCTCCGTTCACGGGGATTAAAATTATCATTTACTGTAAACGGAACTCCTTTATCATTTATCAGAACTGCAACTTTATCACCTGCCGTTACCGCTGCAACAGGATGCTGTTCTTTTATGTTTATGACAAGTTCTCCAGGAATTTTCCTTTCAACGGAAGCATCTGCCACCCACTCATTTGCAACAAGACGTTTTTTTACTTTAAAAAGGTTAATTGCAAATATATTTTCTCCTGTGGAAATACCTGTCTGATGTATAATGTCAGGCTTGGAAATCCGGGTGCATCCTGAAATATGAATTTTTTTCAGGGAGAAATATCCGGCCTGTGTTATTGAATCATGGATAAAGATAAACACAAGACTTGAAAGTATTATTAAAGCAATGATCATGATAAATTTAAGACAGAGTTCAAGGCTCTCCATAAAATTAAAATTTAATCCGGGCAATTCCGCAGTATCTGGCCGTAACCTGTTTTGTTTTACCTTTCTATTCCCCCTCAATTTTCACCTCCGTTTCAAGGCGAATGGAAAAAAAATCAAACACTTTTTCTTCCACCCTTTTTTTAAGTCTCAAGATATCTACGGCCCTTGCACCCCCAAGATTAACAATAAAATTTGCATGTTTTTCCGATACCATGGCATTTCCGAATCTTTCGCCTTTAAGGCCTGCCCTGTCAATGAGCATGCCTGCTGATATACCGGATTCGGGATTTTTAAAAAAACAGCCTGCACTTGGCAATGAAACAGGCTGGCTTAAATTTCTTTTATTTAAAATTTCGTTCCACTGTGCTCTAAGCTTTTTTTTGTCGCCTTTTTTAAATTTAAAAGTTGCCTTAAGGATCACTGGTTTATAGCTGTTTTCAACTTCAGGGGCTTTTGACACCAGACCCTTTGATGAAAAAACAATATCTTTTTTTCCAAGAATTTTCACCCCAGCACCAGGTACAAGTATTTCAAGGTAAGATATGACATCTGAAATTTTTCCTTTACCAGCAGATGAGTTCATCATGACGGCTCCGCCCACAGTACCGGGAATCCCTGCTGTAAAATTCAGGCCTTCAAGTCCTTTTTCCAGGGCAAATCTTCCAAGAGAAGATAAAAGATGACCTGAAGAGGCTGTAACAGAAATATTTGTTTTATCTTCCTGCACTATTTCTATTTTACCCTTTATTCCTGCAAGGCATATGACAAGCCCGCGTATGCCGTTGTCTTTAACAAGAATATTGGTTCCGCTTCCGACAAAAGTAACGGGAATTTTATATTTTTCTGCCCCTGATACAAGTTGTTTCAGCTCATCCACAGACAACGGAGAGATAAATAAATCCGCATCACCCCCAACCTTTAAAGATGTATGATTTTTCATGGGCTCATTCTTTTTAAGGTTGAATTCTTCCATGAATTCCTCCATGAATCTGTCATATATATCTGTGAATTTTCTATTCATCTTTTATTTTTTTTACAAGAAGCTCATATTAAGTATCTTGATTTATAATTGTTAACTGTGCCAGCCCGCTCTTGTCAGAATTTTGCAGTTTTATATGAAACTCCTGCTAAGTTCCTTTAAGAATAAGAGTTGGCTTCGCGCCTTCGGCCCTATATTTGTCAGAATCTTTGATTCTTAGAGGCAGTCTGTAAGTCTTCAGATCCGCCCCATGGCGGTTATAACATATCAACAAGTCTTTCCCCGAGGGATACAACATCCCCTGCTCCAAGGGTTAAGACAAGATCCCCT
>WGCX01000209.1 GCA_015493575.1 Desulfobacteraceae bacterium
TTATTACATGAAAAGTTAACTTGAATTATGCAGGCAGGAAATAAACTATGGGTAAAAAAATATCTCAAAATTTTATAAAAGGTATTGGTTCCGTAATGGATATCTATCCTGAAAAAAGATATTTGATCAGATCTTATGAGCCTGACAAGGCCACAGATGCTGACCGCCTGAAAGGCGACTGGATCAAGATAGGCAAAGCTATATCTAAAGCTGCAGGATCTCATAATTATGGGTAATTGATACGACTTAAAAAGTATGCTTCACAGAAAAAACAAAAGCCCCCTGGTCAATGAAGACCAGGGGGCTTTTAGAGTTTATAACGGCTATGGATCAGGCCGCCGCCTCCGGAGGCGGTGCAAGAGCCTGTGAAAGCAGTTTTCCGGCTTTTTCTATGTCGTTTTGTATGTTGTTGAGCAGACTGCACATGCCCTGCAGGCTCTGATCTGAAAGAAACAGCTGTTCCGCATCGCTGTAACCGATCAGATCTGCAAGGCAGCAGACCTTTGCAGCCGTATCAGTAAGAAGATCCAATGTGTCAACTGCATTTCCCGTTTCCATTTTATGCTGTCCTCTCATTTTTAATGCCAAAATAAAGATGCCGTCTCTGTGCAAGCTTTTCTTCCATTTCCCGGATATGTCTCTCTGCCAGATCATCAATGATGATCTCGTACCCCGGCAGAAGATCAATCCCCCGGATGGCGGGTACTCTTTTTTCGCCCTCGGTAAGGGTGGAAGCCCACGCCCCAAGGACACCCGTATAGATCTTGCTGCAGAAATGAGACTTGTTTTCCGGCTTTTTCCCGATGGCGCTGCAAAACTCGCGGTAGGCTGTGTATATCTCCTCTTTTTTCACGCACAGCCCGGCATGGCCGCCGGTACAGCAGGCATGGGCAAACGCGGACACGGTGCTGTAGATCCCGAAGTTCATGTGGAGCTGGGACAGCTTTTCTTCAAGCTTTTTCATGCGGGAATCAATCTTCCCATATAACGCATCTGCCTGTCTAACATCGTGCAGCAGCAATCCTTCCATGTAGTTAAAGGCGGCAATGTATTTTTCTTTAAATGCCATGGCTTTTGCACCGGTGTATCCCATGGCAAGAATGACAAACCCGTCCCTGGTCATTTCAACCATGGGTTGTTCTTTATTCTGCTCATTAATGTAAGAGGACTCCTCAAAATTGAGGAGCGAGAATTCTTCAGAACACCCCAGGTTTTTAATATCCCTGAGCACATTATCGTGCCTTTTTCCAAAAACCCATGCAACTTCAAGGGAGGTTGTTATGGTTTTTCCCTGTTTGATTTTGATTAATTCCGAGCTGATGTTTGTTGCGGCTTTCTTTGTGATTTCCTTCATGATAAATCTCCTTTGGTAAAAAATTAATTTGGCTCCTCAAAATTGAGCCGGTTAAATTTGCCTTTGATGATGTCAAACAAAAAAGGCGGGTCATACAGGTTGACATACCGGCACCAAAGGAAACCGGCGGGCATTTACGCCCCCTGCATGACCCGCCAAAGTGGTGGGTGCATGATTACAGACAAAAAAACCGCATACAAAATAATATTTGCGGCGGCATGTCCGCCTTTGGTACTTCGGGATGTCAAACCCGGCCCGGTGATTTTGCACCGGACATTGTCACTATATTCTGTATTTGTTTTTTTTGTCAACATTTTTTTTATTTTTTTTCCAACGTGGGAATTATTAAATTTTCCAGCCGGGACATGATAACCTGCCATGATGCCGTAAGGTTTGTGAGTACCCTGTCAAAATCCGCATCAAGGCCGGCGTATTGATCCATGCCGCCAAGGGCATGTAAATCCATAATACCATTGTTTACGCCGTGTATTGCTTCTTTTAAATCTTTGATGTTCTTTTCTTTTTGTGCTTCCTCTTTTTCCATGTGTTTTTCTCCTTAATCTATTTGTTCTGAAGAATTCGGACGGCTCAATTTTGAGCCGTCCTCTTACATTTCTCAATTCTTCCGGAGCTTTCTACTCCTTGCAATAATATTACGCACCTGCCGCGCTGTCAGGTCATATCGCTTTGCAAGCTCATCATAATTACAGCCCGTAAACTCATCTGCAATGCGCTTATCACGCACCTGCCGGCATACGGATTGCCATCTTGGGATATAAATAACTTCTCCGGCAAAAAGCTCGACAATCCTTATTGCCGCGTCAATGCCGATCTCTTGCGTTATGACTGCAATGGAGCTGCCGGGGTTGTTATAAATGATATTTTTCTTAAAATCAGTCCTGCTTATCTTGCCTGCACCATTCAATCCGCGCATGGTCTGTTTCCTCCTTTAATGCTTCTTTAAAGCGCTGCCATATCAAGGGTGATATTCTGCCACTGCCCCTGTTTTTCGCTGCGCTCATAAACCCTCATATATGATTTTGATCCGGCAA
>WGCX01000210.1 GCA_015493575.1 Desulfobacteraceae bacterium
GATTTATCACTGTCTGAATGAAAAGAATTTTTTAAATTGTTTGATGTAAAACTATCTTTCTCTGCATAAAAAGTCAAGAATGTAAAATGGCTTGAAAACTTGATCCATTGCTGTTATTTTATCAGAGTTTTTAAAATGATTTATAATTTCATGCTTAGGCTCTTAATTCCTTAGGCTCTTAATTCTTATTTTCTTGTTTTTTTAGGCAAAAGAATTAAAAAAATGTTTTGGTTCTGGCTTGTTCAGATCAGGCTTTGCCGGTTATGTGAAAAGCGAATATTTATACTCAGGTGGTTTTAATGAAAAAAATTTTGGTCTTTGGCGTTTTTATTTTTATAATTTTACCTTTAACCTGGTTTGCAGTAAATGAATTTGAAGGCAAAAAACCCCAAATCAGTATAAAACTACCATCTTTGTATCTTAACAGGTCATATGAAATGAAAGTTTCTGCGTATGATAAGGGTACAGGACTGAGAAATGTCAGGGTTTCCATAGAGCAGAACGGAAAAGAAAAAATCCTTTTAAATAAAAAGTATCCACTTAAAAGATATAAAGGCTTTTTTCTGGGGTCCGGTATTTTTAAGGCTTTTTTCAAAATTCCTGTGGAATCCTGGAAATACGGTATGAAAGACGGACCCGCTGTTTTTAAAATATCAGCACGTGATTATTCCTGGAGGGGATGGAATGATGGCAACTATGTGGATAAGAAGATAAAACTGATAATTGATACAAAAGCTCCTGAAATTGAGATACTAACCAAAAGGCATAATATCACACGGGGGGGAACAGGACTTGTTATTTACAGACTGTTTGAAAATGGTTTAAAAAGCGGGGTGATGGTTGGTAAAAATTTTTTCCCGGGATATTCAGGAGCCTTTGATGACAAAAATGTTTTCATGTCGTTTTTTGCTTTAAGTTATAAACAGGGGCCGGGAACCAAAATAGTTGTTGAGGCAAAAGACCCTGCAGGCAATATTTCAAAAAAAGGATTTTATCATTATATAAAAGATCGCAAATTCAAGCATGATGTTATTCATATTTCCGATAGCTTTCTTTCAAGAAAAATGCCTGATTTTAACCTTGGAGCAAAAAAGGCATCTTTTGCTTCTTACAAAAACCCACTTCTTAAAAAATTTTTATATATCAACCGTGTTTTAAGAAAACAAAATAGTGTCACCGTGTTAAAACCCGTTGTAAATACCGAACATAAAATTTTGTGGAAGGGAGTTTTTAAAAGGCTTCCCGGATCGGCAACCAGGGCTGGTTTTGCAGATCACAGGGTTTATAAATACCATGGAAAAGAGATTGACAGGGAAGTTCACCTTGGTGTTGATCTTGCCTCTGTGGCAAATGCACGTGTTCCTGCAGCCAATTCAGGCAGGGTAATCAGTACGGAAAAAGTCGGGATTTTCGGTAATACCGTTGTAATAGATCATGGTTTTGGCCTGTTAACAACTTATTCACATTTAAGCCATATTTCGGTGAAAAAAGGTGAAATGGTAAAAAAAGGAGAGATAATAGGAAGAACTGGATCAACCGGGCTTGCCGGCGGAGATCATCTGCATTTCGGGGTTGCTGTAAATACTGTTTTTGTTAATCCGGTGGAATGGTGGGACAGAAAATGGATTCAGAATAATATTCTTTCAAAAATAAACAATGTTAAATCGGAACTTGCCGGCAGAGAGGGTGCAAAATGACCAGTTACAAAATCAACAAAACTTACGGAGAGATCAACGATAAAATTAAAAAAGGGGATGCTGTTGTTGTGACAGCAGAGGAGATTATAGATATTGTAAAAGAACAGGGGCCTGTTACAGCTGCAGAAAATGTGGATGTCGTTACAACGGGAACATTTGCCCCAATGTGTTCGTCCGGCGTTTTTATCAATATAGGTCAGTTCAAGCCCGTTATAAGGACAACTAAAACATGGTTCAACAATGTTCCTGCCTATTCAGGCGTTGCAGCAGTGGATTGTTTTCTTGGGGCAACGGCAACTTCAGAGGATGACCCCTTAAATAAACTGCATCCCGGTGAATTTAACTATGGAGGCGGTCATGTTATCCATGATCTTGTTGCCGGGAAAAAGATAAATTTACGGGCTGAAAGTTATGGCACTGACTGTTATCCAAACAGAAGAATCGAAAAAACCATTACAATAAACGATCTTCCCCAGGCTGTGATGTGCAACCCAAGAAACGGGTATCAGAATTATAATTGTGCCATTAACCGATCCGATAAAATTAAATACACCTATATGGGCACTTTAAAGCCCGGTATAGGCAATGCAAATTATTCAACTTCAGGCCAGTTAAGTCCTCTTTTAAATGATCCTTTTTTTAAAACCATAGGAATTGGTACGAGAATTTTTCTTGGAGGCGCCCAGGGTTATGTAACATGGTCCGGAACCCAGTGTAAAAAAGATGTTCAACGCAGTCTTAATGGAGTTCCCTTAACCCCTGCAGGAACGATCTTTGTAATGGGAAATCTCAAGGAGATGTCCCCTGAATGGCTTGTGGGTCAGAGCATCAGAGGATACGGGGTCTCTCTCTCAGTGGGGCTTGGAATTCCCATTCCGATTTTAAATGAGGAGATGGTAAAATATACTGCAATTTCAGATGATGAAATTTTTACCCAGATCATTGACTATGGATATGATTATCAGCAGGGGATTTCAAAAAGCTATGGTCAGGTGAGCTATGCTGAACTTAAAAGCGGTTTTATTACAATTAAAGGGGAGAAAATACAGACTGTTCCTCTTTCCAGTATGATCAAGGCAAGAAAGATAGCAGATCTTTTGAAAAGTTCAATAAAAAGGGGAAAATTTCTGCTGGGAGAACCACAGCAGATGTTCTGATTTTAAAAAAAAGGCAGGGGTTTAATGACAAAAACGAAAACAGGAACCGTTAAAAAAACAGGACTTACTGACAATAATGTTAAACATAAAAAAAATATTAACAATGCAAAGAAAAAAAAAGGTGCGTTAAGGGAAAATATAGAGGCAGTTGTTATTGCTGTCATACTTGCTCTTTTTATCAGGACTTTTGTTGTCCAGGCTTTTAAAATTCCATCTGGTTCAATGGAAAATACCCTGCTCATCGGAGACCATATCCTTGTAAACAAGTTCATTTATGGTATTAAAATCCCTTTTACAGGCGGACCGCTTTCAGCGGGGGACACCTTGATTTCCGTATCAAAGCCCCACAGGCATGATATTGTTGTTTTCAGGTTCCCTGAAGATCCCAGCAAGGATTTTATTAAAAGGGTTATTGGAATTGCAGGTGATACCATTGAAATCAAAGATAAAAAACTTTTTGTTAATGGAAAACTCCAGAATCATGAACCTTATGCAATACATAAAGACCCGCGTCAAATACCGGGTAAGTTCAGTGTAAGGGATAATTTCGGGCCTGTTACAGTGCCTGCAAACTCTCTTTTTGTAATGGGAGATAACAGGGATAACAGCTATGACAGCCGATTCTGGGGTTTTGTAAATCTTAAAGCTGTCAGGGGAGAGGCTTTCATCATATACTGGTCATGGAATCAAAATGATTTCGGGGTGAGATGGGGCAGGACCGGTAAAATTTTAAGGTGATTATAGAAAATGGCTTTTACAAAAAAAGATATCTTGGACATTGATTCCCTTTCAGTGGAGGAGATATCAATGATTTTAAATACTGCAGAAGGAATGAAGGAAATTTCACAGAGACCTGTGAAAAAAGTTCCGACCTTAAGGGGAAAAACCATTGTGCTTTTTTTCCAGGAACCAAGTACCAGGACAAGACTCTCCTTTGATGTTGCTGCAAAACGCTTAAGCGCAGACAGTCTGGCCATCTCAAAGTCCTCAAGCAGCATGGTAAAGGGTGAAACCCTTGTGGATACGGCAAAGAACCTTGAGGCCATGAGCCCTGATGTTATTGTGATGCGGCATTCATCATCCGGTGCGCCCCATTTGATTGCAAAAAGAGTGAAAGCATCCGTTATAAATGCAGGGGACGGGATACATGCCCATCCTTCACAGGCTTTACTTGATTTAATGAGTGTTAAGGAAAAAAAAGGCAGGATAGAGGGCCTTAAAATTGCCATCACAGGTGATATCAGTCACAGCAGGGTTGCAAGATCAGATATTGCAGGTTTTACAAAAATGGGGGCGGAAGTTGTGGTTTCAGCTCCACTTACCATGATCCCAAAGGGTATTAAAGCCCTTGGCTGCAAGCTTGCAGATGATATGGAATCCTGTGTTGAAAATGCAGATGTAATCATGATGCTCCGTATTCAAAAGGAAAGACAGGGTGCAATGCTTTTCCCGGGAGAAAGGGAATATGCCTCTTTATTCGGTCTTAACAGAAAAAGGCTTAACCTTGCAAAAAAAGACGTTGTTGTGATGCATCCGGGTCCGTTAAACAGGGGTGTTGAAATTGACAGTGATATTGCCGACGGGAAATATTCCATCATTTTAAACCAGGTGACCAACGGTGTGGCGCTCCGCATGGCGCTTTTCTATCTTGTTGCAGGGGGAGGAAAAAGAAATGCTGACAAGGCTTAAAGGTGCAAAAGTTGTAGATCCGGGAAATATAAATGCAGAAAAGGATCTTTTGATTAAAGATGGGTATATTAAAGCCATACTTGATCCTGGTGAACCTTATCCCCGTTTGGAAAAATCCACATCCGGTTCTGATTCTTCTCCTGTTTCAGTTTCATCTGCTGACTCTTCTTTTTCTTTGGATGTTGAAAATGATCAGTATATTGAAATTGATGTTTCCGGCATGACACTCGTACCAGGTCTTATTGATCTTCATGTTCACTTAAGAGAGCCTGGCCATGAATACAAGGAAACGATAGAAACCGGACTTATGGCTGCGGCAAGGGGTGGGTTTACTGCCGTATGCCCCATGGCAAATACATCACCTGTAAATGATAATGCCCAGGTAACTTCTTTTATAATCAACAGGGCAAAAGAGCTTGGCCTTTCCAGAATATATCCCGTCGGCGCCATGACAAAGGGGTTGAAAGGTGAATCACTGGCAGAATTCGGTGATATGAAAAAAGCAGGTATTGCAGCTGTGTCAGATGACGGATGCCCCGTGGAAAACTCAATGCTCATGCGAAGGGCGCTTGAATATGCAAAGGGGCTTAATATCCCTGTTATTTCCCATTCAGAAGACCTGTCCCTGTCAAAAAACGGGGCGATGAATGAAGGCATTACAGCCACAAAACTTGGCATAAAAGGAATTCCAAATGCTGCAGAAGCATCTTTTATCATGCGGGAAATTTCCCTTGCAGAACTTGCAGATGCTCCGGTTCATATTGCCCATGTCAGCTGTGAAGAATCTGTTGAGGCCATAAGAAATGCCAAAAAACGCGGGATTAAGGTGACCTGTGAAACCGCTCCCCACTATTTCACATTAACTGAAAAAGCTGTTGCAGACTATGATACAAATGCAAAAATGAATCCGCCTCTAAGGACGGAAAAAGACAGGCAGGCCATCATAAAAGGGCTTGCCGATGGCACCATTGACTGCATTGCAACTGACCATGCTCCACATTCATCCCTTGAAAAAGATCTTGAGTTTGATAAGGCGGCATTTGGCATTATCGGTCTTGAAACATCTCTTCCCCTTTCATTAAAACTTGTGGAAGAAGGTATTTTGTCCTTTGAGACCCTTATTGAAAAAATGTCAAAAAATCCTGCATCGATTCTTGGGATAAACAACGATTTAACCCCCGGCAATCCTGCTGATATAACGGTGATTGATATGGAATCGTGTTTTACCATTGATCCCAAATCTTTTTTATCAAAAAGCCGGAATACACCTTTTGCAGGTTTTAAGGTAACAGGAGAAGCTTATATCACAATGGTCAAAGGAAAAATAATATATCAAAGATAAGGATCGAAAATTTTATAAGTTAAACGAAATTGCTTGTCTTCTATCCCATCTACTTCGTTGCATCAAAGGCCGAATACGTTGAGTATGCAACCTTTAATGCGCCTTGTACAGGGGATATAATTCTGCGCTATTTCTGTTCAACTTATTTCATCTCCGATCCTAAAAATGAAGAAAATCTAAAGATCAGGGGTTATAAATATAAAATGGACAAAGATGCCAGGGCAAAAATTCTCGTAGCAGATGATGAATTAAGCATGCGTGAGTTCCTTGATGTAATGCTGACCCAGGAAGGATATGATGTTACCCTGGCGAAAAACGGAATTCAGGCAGTTAAAATTCTTGCGGCCGACAATATAGATATTCTGCTCTGTGACATACGCCTTGGTGACATAACAGGTCTTGATGTATTAAAAGCTGCTAAAAAATACAACCATGATATTATTGCTATCATGATTTCAGCATATTCCACAACTGAACTTGCCGTTGAGGCCATGAACGAAGGTGCCTTTGATTTTGTTCCTAAACCCTTTGATAATAAGGAGCTTAAATCTACCATTAAAAAAGCCCTTGAACTGAAACACCCTGAAAAAGAAAACCGGGTTTCTTCAAGTAGTTCAGGCTATGATCTTCATTTTGGCAGGATCATTGGAAACAGTCCGGGTATGATTCATATTTATGATATGATCAATCAGATTGCGGACACAAAAACAAATGTTCTTATTTCAGGGGAAAGCGGAACCGGTAAGGAACTTATTGCAAGGGCTATTCATGACATGAGTGACCGGGAAAAGGAACCTTTTATTGTGGTTAACTGCGGCGGTATTCCTGAAAATTTAATTGAAAGTGAATTTTTCGGCCATGTTAGAGGTTCGTTTACCGGTGCTGTTTGTGACAAAAAAGGACTTTTCGAATCTGCACACAAAGGGACAATTTTTCTTGATGAAATCGGTGAGCTCTCACCCATGCTCCAGGTGAAACTTTTAAGGGTTATCCAGGAAACTCTTGTTAAACCGGTTGGAAGTACAAAGGAGATTTCAGTTGATGTAAGGATAATTTCAGCCACCAATAAGAAACTTGAACAGGAAGTGATAAACGGTTCTTTCAGGGAAGATCTTTTTTTCCGTCTCAACGTGATTCCGATAAAAGTTCCGCCATTAAGGGACAGAAATGGTGATGTTAAAATTCTTGCAAAGTATTTTGTTGAAAAATATTCAAAAATTATGAATAAGGATATTTC
>WGCX01000211.1 GCA_015493575.1 Desulfobacteraceae bacterium
AATTTTTCCAAAAAGGGGGTCAGGCTTTTCTTATTCGTTGTTATCAAACTATAAATATATGTTAACCTCAAAAGTTGAGATAATGACAATAAGGAAAGCCTGACCCTCTTAAATCTTTAATGTTCGATAAAAACTTGATAATCGAGTAAAAGTGATGTTTCATACACAGTATATATTTTTACAGCCATACCTGTTATCACGGCTGTAACCCCAAAACATAAATTCAGCCCGCATCTTTTCTTACATTAAACAGTTCATTTTGGCAAACTTGATGCACCCGCTATGAAGGCAGAAATAAGTGCTATCAATCCTAAAGGTAAAACGCCATTAAGTGCAGCGGTTGAACAGGCAGCTGAAAATCTGCGCTACACTGAAGATAAGGCTACGTTAGTGCCTTACCCCGACTTTTTACGTGTCCATCAACATATTGTTCAGTTTTTGGGGTTCACTATATAATCAGGTCGGTTATAGCCGTCTCTCACAGCCTGTTCCATGGCCGACAGTTCTTCATCGGTAAGGAAGTCAAAATGAGTGGATATCTTCCGTACTGAAAGGCTGCCGTTGTTCTGCAGGCACAACCGGATGAACAAGTCGATCAGGCGGTCAGGCATATCAATGATGTCCTGTATCGCCTTCTTTGTATTGTCATAGTTGGTTAGAAAGCTAAGCTCTTCCACAAGCTCTTCTTCGATCGTTTTGATTACAAACTCGTACAAAGCTTCTGACTGAGCGGTCATATCCATATATTGATACCAGCATGCGGTTTCGTTATCGACGGTCATTTGTCCCATTTCATCCAACCGATAATCGATGAGTTGCAACAAGGGTCGGGAGAATGCTTCTAAAGATGCATCGTAGTCTGCCGGATTTTTGAGCATGACAGCTGAAACCGGGAACATCAGCCCTCGTGGTACCAGTTCCTGCAGCGAAAGGATATTGTGTATCAGAAACCGATGGATTCGTCCATTTCCATCCTCAAATGGATGCAGAAAAACAAAGCCATAGGCGATAGTCGCCGCATGAATGACCGGAGATACATTTCCCGCTTTCATCCGCTTATGGGAGTCGATCAATCCCTCCATCATACTTTGCAGGTCATCAGGTTTTGGACAAATGAAATGTATGATCTCCTTCTGACAGACAACTGTCTGGCCGACATAATTCTGGTTCACCCGATAGCCACTTTCTTTGAAACGCGGATCGACGATGCGGTTCTGAAGCTCTATCAGCCTTTTCTCTTTACAAAAGTCTTCCTTTTCGGCAAGCTCCAGAGATGTGATAAATTTTTCAGTTCGGGAAGCGTTGGGCTTGATGTGTGCAATTTTAAAAGATGACTTTGTTTCCTTATTGTAGAGGTAACTCAGTGCCCGGCGAAGCAGTTCAGGTGGATTGGATGTGACGATATCCTCACACCTTTTACGCAGGTCGGATGAATCCAGTTTGGAAAGTTTATCGGTTCTTCTTACGACAGGACACAAACGAGGTATGCCAATGGGGCATACCTGTTGTCAGCCCCATCATATCAAGCAGATACGCGTAGCCTGCCGGGCGGGATTCCAAAACGTTTATATCCATGTGCTCTCCTCGTAAAACTGTTATTCTGCTGGTAATATAGTTAAAATATGGCTTATTGTTAACAAAACGATTATAAGTGAGCTGTTTTATGGTAAAATAATTACGAATGAACGATCAGCGTTGCTGGGTCCACCTGAAAATTCTCTGAATATCTTTGAAATACCTGATCGACATAAGAAATACCTGATCGACATAAAATAAGGCAAGATTTCCAGAATACTCGACTTATCATCACCTGTTAATCAAGACTGCGAATATCCCAAAAATCAAGATAATACAGATCCAAACCGCACACCATCTTTGCCAAGAATTTTTATTAATCGTTAATATAAGAATAGTTTTTTTAGTTTATCATAATTTTATTAAAAAAATATTTGACATAGGCGTAATTCATACTATAATGACTATCAATCATTAAATAATTATAGTTTTAAACACTTTTTGCGCTTGATCAGAAATTAATATACACTGGTGAAATAAAAAATTATAGCAATATGAACACATAACAAGAAGATCGGAAACAATGAAAATTGATGACCTGAATATAGATATCGTAAGGGAACTTAAAGACGGACGTAAATCATTTAAAAAAATTGCCGATAAATTCGGTATTACGGAAAATACAGTGAGGTCAAGGGTTAACAGGCTCAAGGAAGAAAAAGTGCTTGAGATCTGTGGTCTTGTTGATCCCACTAAAATTCCTGAACATAAAATAGTGATGATTGGTATTAAACTCTCTGAAATGGATCTTGTTAAAAAGGGAGAGGAAATATCGAAGTTAAAAGGGATCGTTTCGGTCAGCGTTGTCACCGGCAGATATGATTTAATGGCCATGGTGCTTTTTAAACCGGGATTCGGGCTTCTTGAATTTTATACCGATGAAATAGCAAAAGTTGACGGGATAAATTCTGTTGAGAGTTTTGTTGTTTATAAATCCTACAACCTCATGGTTCCGTATAATTTATAACGGCCATAAGGCAGATCTGGCGACTATCAGGATGCCTCTCAGTAAAAGATGAAACTCTAATAATTCAAAGAACTTTGAAGGAGTTTCATATAAAGAAAACTATTTTAGATATGGAGGTGCTTAATGGCAAATGAATTTAAAACCACGCCCTTAAACGGCTGGCACAGACAGCAGGGTGCAAACATGGCTGACTTTGGAGGCTATGACATGCCTTTGTGGTATGAAACAGGTGTAAAAAAGGAGCATCTCGCAGTACTTGAATCCGCAGGCATTTTTGATACCACACACATGGCATGTGTAATGGTAAACGGAAAAGATGCCTTAAAGCTCCTTCAGCTCTGCCACACAAGGGATCTTACCGGTCTTGATCAGGGAAGGTGTGTTTATGGCGCAGTATTAGAGGACAACGGTCATGTGATTGATGATGCAATTGTATATAAATTCAATGATACCGATTATATGGTCTGTGTTAATGCTGGTATGGGAGGAGCCATTGCAGATCATCTGAATTCAAATAAGAAAAATCTGTCCGTTGATATTGATGATCTTACCGACAGACTTGGGAAAATGGATATTCAGGGGAAAAATTCCGCTGTCATACTTTCTCAATTAATTAAAGACCCTGAAAAAGTGTTTGATAAAATGCCCTATTTTTCTTTTAAGGGCCATTTTGACAAGTCATCTTCTCTGTCATCTGAGGTAAGATTAAAGGACGGTGATATTCCGGTTCTCCTTTCAAGATCCGGATATACCGGTGAATTTGGATTTGAGATTTTTATTGATCCACAATTTATTGTGAAATTATGGGAGGATATACTTAAAGCCGGTGAAAAATACAATATCATGGCCTGCGGTCTCGGGGCAAGGGATTCACTCAGGGCAGGTGCTGTGCTTCCATTGTCACACCAGGATATAGGCCATTGGAAATTCACAAATCACCCCTGGATGTTTGCTCTTCCCTTTAATGAAGACCAAACCGGTTTTACAAAGGATTTCATTGGAAAAGATGCCCTTCTTGATTCCAAATCTGCAAAATTCACCTTTCCCTTTGCAGGAGAAAATTTAAGAAAAGTTATGGCAGGAGATGATTCACAGGTGATTGATAAAAACGGGAACACAATAGGAAAAGTTCTCACCTGCGCAACGGATATGGGCATTTCATGGTATGACGGTAAAATTTTAAGTGTTGCATCTCCTGATCTTCCGGAAGATTTCAAGGCAAAGGGAATAAGCTGCGGTTTTGTACTCGTGGACAAAAAGCTTGATTATGGTGAGAAACTAACACTTCAGGAAGGAAAAAGAAAAATAAAGGTTATCGTTCTTAGCGATATAAGGCCTGACAGAACAGCAAGAAAAAAATTAAGTAATTTTTTATAACTGCCATGATGCGCTGCATCACAACAAAAATTGAAAGTTAAATTTTAAAAGGAATTTAGCGAGAG
>WGCX01000212.1 GCA_015493575.1 Desulfobacteraceae bacterium
CTACATCAAGCAAATAATATGCCTGAAAAAACCAAAGTTGGAGTACTATATGTTTTATTTTTTGCACAATGCCAGGGAATATAGAAACAAATTTTGTAAAATAATATTTGTGACTGCTCTTGTAATTGCAGCTGCCGCTGGCATGAACTTTATTTTTTTCTCTGTACATGCAGCAACTTTTGATGCCGGATCTGTGAAACCGGAAAAATACAGTGGCAATCATATCGGCAGAGTGATTAAAATTGACGTTCACACTCTTTTAAACCTTTTGCAGATGGATCCAAACCTTTATATCGTGGATGTACGAAAAACAGAAGAGTTTAACGGCCCATCCGGTCATATTGAATCAGCGGTTCATATTGCTTTTAATTATGTTTTGAAACATCCCGATCATCTGCCCAATGGCAAAACGCTTGTTTTTGTTTCCGAAACTGGAAGTAAAGGAAGGACAGCAGCAGAGTTTATGGCGAATAAGGGTTATGTTGCCTATTATCTCACGGGAGGCATGGAAGCATGGAATAAACGCTTAAAACACAATATTGAACCTGAATCAGAACCGGAGAATAATCAGGATATTGAGACTGAAACGCCCGTTGAACAGGATCTCGGATGTTGATGAAACATCAGATCAGTCTCATGGTCATTTTTTTATGGGAAAATGCCATTTAAAAATGCTATTTCACCTTTGTTGTGAATGGATTCCGGGCCAATCAAGATCCGCCTCAGGGCGGTTAATTCAAAATCACTGGCAGGAGTTATCTACAAAATTATGCAGAATTTTGAAACATTATTGAAAAGTTCAGCCCTGGCACACGGCCATTTGTGCCCGGGCCAGGTGGTGGGAGTCCGCATGGCCATGCTGGGGTGTCGATTGATAGGACTTGATGATCCTAAAAGTCATGGTCAGATAAAAAAACTCATCGTGTTTATCGAGATGGATCGGTGTGCAGGTGATGCCGTTGCCCATGTAACCGGTGTAAAACTTGGAAGACGGAGCCTGAAATTCATGGATTACGGGATCATGGCTGCAACATTTGTCAACCTTGAAACACACAGGGCTTTCAGGGTGATTTCCACTGAAGAATCAAGGGATCTTGCATCGCTATATGCATCAGAAATTATGGATAAATCAGTACGGCAGATATCTGCCTATAAACGCATGCCAGACAGTGTTTTATTCAGAGTTCAGAAGGTCAATGTTAATCTTGACAAATTTGACATGCCGGGCCCGACACAAAAGAAAGTTACCTGCATTAAATGCGGTCAGGTTGTGCGGGATAACAGGGAAGTGATAATTAATGATCAACCGGTATGCCGGCCCTGCACAGGGAAGGCTTATTTTTATATGCCCCGTGAGGTTACCTAATAATAATATGGATTGGAGCCCTCAACAATCAGAAAGATCTCGCTTTTGACAGAGCAACAAATGCTCTTTTTATGTTTGTAAAATACTCTTTTTATTTTCGTTGAGAGGCGCTGTAACGCTGTTCAGATCCGCCTCATGGCGGTTATACAAAAAAAAATTACCATAAAAAATAATTTACGGAGATCATTATCATGCTTAAAAAAATGTCAGTCCGGCAGGCTGTGGGTACCCGCCTTGCACATGATATTACAGAAATACGTCCCGGTGAATTCAAGGGTGCTGCATTTAAAAAAGGACATATGGTGTGCAGTGAAGATATCTGTCATCTTCAAAAGCTTGGTAAAAACCATCTTTATATGATAGACCTTGAAAAGGATGAAATCCATGAAAACCAGGCAGCACAAATTCTGGCAAAGGGTCTTTCAGGAATCGGCATAGAATGGGAAAATAATCCAAAGGAAGGAAAAATCACATTACACGCTGCTTACGATGGAATTCTTGCGATAAATACTGCAAACCTTGCTGCCTTTAATATGGTGGATGAAGTGATGTGTGCCACTCTGCATAATCATACCCTTGTTAAAAAAGGAGATCTTGTGGCAGCAACCCGTGCCATTCCCCTTGTTATGCAGCGTGCGCCCATAGAAAGAGCCGCATCCACTGCTTCCCATGATAATGGTACAATCAGTGTCAAGCCGGTAAAAAGTTTTAAAACCGGTCTGATAATAACGGGAAACGAGGTTTTTTCCGGATTGATCGAGGACAGATTTGAGCCGGTGCTTTCAGGAAAAATTACTGATTTAGGCTCGGAAATCACAAGTCTGGAATACGTACCCGATGATTCTGTGATGATCTGTAAGGCCATTGAAAAGGCAATTGAATCAGGGTGTAAATTAATTTTATTGACCGGCGGAATGAGTGTTGATCCGGATGATGTCACCCGTATGGGTATTGCCAGGGCAGGTGCATCGGAAATACACTACGGTGCGGCTGTCCTGCCAGGTGCCATGTTTCTTGTGGCATATATCGATGATGTACCGCTTCTCGGTGTACCCGGTTGCGGGCTACACCATCGGATTACCGCACTGGATCTGGTACTGCCGAGAATTATGTCAGGAGAGCACATCGGCAAAAAAGAACTGGCATTTCTCGGTCACGGCGGGCTTTGCATGGATTGCATGGAATGTACTTTTCCACACTGTCCATTTGGGAAAGGTGCTTAGCTACCACTCAAAAATACCTTTACACTTTAGAAACCGAGTCATCCTTAACGGCAGGGTTGTAAAAACACTGCAGATACCTTAAACGTAAAAATGGTTTTTAGTGCCTTACCCCTGAATTTCTGTAATAAAAAACAAGACATTCAGGCAGTCAAATGTGTTGCGGGCATCGCTCGCTTTAGCAAATATCCGGCTTAGGATCGGAGATGAAATAAGTTGAACGGAAATAGCGCAGAATTCCGGTAAAATTTTCGATCCTTAACTGTTGGTCTTTTAAGAAAAGGTGAATAATGGATACAAAAAGAATAAAAACAAAATTTGCAAAGGGGCTGAAAGCAGCTTTTTTTATTGGTTTTATCAGTTTTTTCATAATTCTCTCCGGGCGTGCTGATACACCCTGTACCCCTGTTTCAGCCCATGGAGAAGAACTGAATATAAAATCTCTTGATACTTTTACTGTTCCCCGTAAAAAGCAGACAATCCTCAATCTGTACCTGACAGCAAACAAAGCATATGACATATTGAAAAAACATCCTGGCAAAATTACAATGATAGACACCCGGACCCAGGGTGAATACATTTTTGTCGGGCATCCTGCCATGGCATACAATATTCCCGTTGAATTCCTGCAGTCAAAAAAACCATTTGGATATGCAATGCGCCGGAATAAAAATTTCATATCAGATGTACAAAAAAAGTTAAAAAAGAACGATATAATTTTTGTAATCTGCCGTTCCGGAAATAGAAGCGTCACTGCCGTGAATCTGCTGGCACGGGCCGGATTTAAAAAGGTATACAGCGTCATTGACGGGGTCGAAGGAGATAAATTGAGATATCCCGCAAGCATTGACAATGGCAAAAGAGTTGTCAATGGCTGGAAAAATTTCAAGTTACCCTGGACATATCATTTAAATTCAAAACTGATATATCACCCATGAGTCTTTCCTGAACTCGACAGACTGTTGCGGAACTATGTTTTTCAGAATTGCAAGTCTATAAAATCGATAAGTTACAACCATAAGAATGGTAAAAATCAGCATTCTGTAACAGCCTGTTGAACAAAATAAATAAAATATTTTTCAAAATTTAAATTAAAACTTTATTTATTGAAACCCTAACAGGAAATATAAGATGTTACCCATTCATATTGTCGGGCATGCAGGCTGCGGAAAAACCACATTGATTATTGAACTGGTCAAAACTTTGGTTAGTAAAAATATAAAGGTTGGGACAATGAAGCACAGTGCCCATGCACACGAACTGGATAAACCGGGTAAAGATTCCTTTGCCCACAGGTCAGCCGGAGCAGCTCCCGTTACAATGGTCACACAGCAGATGAGTGCCATATATCTTCCAAGAACTCCACATACAACTCCGGAAAAACTTCTTGAAATCTATTATTCGGATGTTGACATCGTTTTGATTGAGGGATGGATCAGTGGCCCTTTTCCAAAAATAGAAGTGTGGAGAAAATGCAAAGGTCTTTCTCCTCTTTTTCCTTCCATTAAAAATGTTCAGGCCATTGTCTCAGACGATGAAATGGGAAAAACGGATCTGCCGGTTTTTCTTAGATCTGAAGTTGAGTCCATTATAAATTTTATATTAGTGCCTTACCCCTGAATTTCTGTTACAAAAAACAAGAACTTGTTGAGACAGACACATGAATTGCGGGCATCGCTCGCTTTAGATGTTCTCGAGGCAGATTTTTAATTATTCAAATAGGTCAGAATGAGTTCCCGTTCTTTCAAAAATTATTTCAGCTTCTTTGATTTTGTAAATCTATAACCAATTTGGTTCAAGATGGCATTCTCTCCTGCCTTTGTAGTTACCTGTCAATTGATGGTCTTTATAAATTGGATTGAGTCGCTCACCATTCACAAGTTTTTGGATAACGACTTTCAATTTATTCTGTGATTTTTTACGTTTTTGCATCCTTTTTATATCTTTTGAAAATTGTTTGGAATAGACTGGTATTAACATTTACATCCCTAATTTTTCAAACATATCATCCACTGTCTCACAACGTATGAGATTTTTATTTGCATCTGTATCCTTAAAAACCCTTTCTGTTGTTTTATTGGGAACAACGACATTAAAAGGTAATCCTTTTCTTAATTTTACCTGTCTATAAAACATTACAATTGCTTCGGTTGTAGAAATACCTAATTTTTTGAAAAGGTTTTCAACCTCTTGCTTAAGTTCAGGTTCAATTCTTGCTCTTATTGTTGCAGTCTTTGCCATAAATATCACCTCCTTACAATCAAAATATCCCATATGGGCCACACTGTCAATCTATTTTCGTAGTCCGAATGAAGTATGTGTTACCAAGACATTGTTCCTGCTAAAATTTTATGATGATCTTATGAATATGCCCGACTATCCCAAAAGTCCTCCCAGCGATTACTTAGAATACAGAATCGTAACAAAATTATGTTATCCGGGGTAATTAACTTGCCCAGCCCCGGATACTGTAACGCTGTCCAGCTCGGCCTCATGGCAGTTTATAAGAAACACATTACTAAAAAAGAGAATAGTAATCCTTTTGCTTTTGGATATTTATCCTCTAACAC